>BEIM01000023.1 GCA_002898995.1 bacterium HR36 | reverse complement strand
GATAGTGGGCAAACTGGATTGACACAAATTCCGCCCTTCCTTATATGCCGCAGCACCCTCACGACGATGCACGAGCACGCCATAACCCACCCAGAAATGCCAGACGAAACGCACGCAGACATCGCCTCGCCCATGCAGAAGCGCTACTGTGTCCTGCAGCCACAGCTTCCGCGGAATGGAGCAGTGCGCCATGAGCGATGCGACCACGACGGTGCAAGAGCTGCGCAATGCCATGCAGCGATTTGTGTCCGAACGGCAATGGGAGCGCTATCACGCGCCGAAAAATCTGGTGATGGGTCTGGCGATCGAGACCGCAGAACTGATGGAACATTTTCTGTGGCTCGACGTGGAAGAATCCCGGCAGCGGGGAGCCGATCCGCGTTGTCGTAAGGCGATCGCCGACGAATTGGCGGACGTGACTTGCTATGTGCTGGCCTTGGCCAACTGTCTGCAGCTGGACCTGAGCCAAGCCGTCTTCGCGAAGCTCCAGAAAAACGCCGCCAAGTATCCTGTCGAGCAATACCGGGGTCGCTTCGAAACCGAATGATTGGGGTCGGTAAAGATGGGGCCGGATCGCCGCACACCTGGTGCCGGTCCGGAACGGGGGAGAGGTGCTGATGAAACGGGCGACACTTCGGGGTCAGCCGCTGGCCATTCAAATCCGCTGGATGATCAAACGCGATATGCCCGAAGTCCTGGCCATCGAACAGGCTAGCTTCGATACCCCTTGGACAGAAGAAGACTTTCTCAGCGCCTTAAGACAGCGGAACTGCATCGGCATGGTGGCGGAAACGCACGATCGTATAGTGGGTTTCATTATCTACGAGTTGCACAAGACCCAGATGGTCGTGCTCAACCTGGCGGTGCATCCCGAATTGCGCCGGCGCGGCATCGGCCGGCAATTGGTCGAACGTCTCATTAACAAACTCACCCAGCAGCGCCGCGATAAGATCAGTCTTGAAGTCCGCGAACGTAACTTGCCTGCCCAGTTATTCTTCAAAGCCCTCGGCTTCCAGGCAGTTCGCGTGCTGCGCGAATATTATCCTGACACCGGCGAAGACGCATACGTGATGCAATTCCGCCTCCCTGACAGTACCAGCCAAACCTCCAAGACTGCCGCGTAGCCAACCCCCAGGGCATTCTTCGACTCAGCCTAGGCCGCAGAACTGTTCATAATGTAAGTGCCGGCTCGGGCTGACAAAGGCGCCGCCCGCGATGACACTTCTTCGTCGCCACGCTAAAAACCATCGCTAGTTTGCCACGAAATCCGCCAGGCGAGGCCTTGCATTAGGGGAAGAATCCGAGGACGATTAACGAGCCCGATACGCCAGTTTGCGTAATGGTGTCTACGCCCAAGTTGCCGAGAATGACACTGCGTGGCTTGCCCGTTGGAAAGGTGACCGTGTCCAGGTTCGCCTTGTCGTTGCTAGACCCCAAATCAAACAGCGCGAAGGTACTGAAGCTGCTGCTGGTAATCGTCAGCAAGTCATTGCCATCGTCGGTATGGAGCACCACGCGATCGGCAAAAGTGGAAGAATCCAGCGTCACACTGTCAGCACCGTGCCCGCCACTGAATTCAAAACGCCGAGCAAAAGAACTGGAGCCTACCGTCAGCGTATCGTTCCCGGAGTTTCCCCACAGGATAATCGCGCCATTAAACGTGCCAGATTGCAACTCAATGGCATCGTTCCCATTACCTTCAAGAACGACGATGCTGCCGTTGTACTGGCCGTTGCCAATGCTGAAACTGTCGCTCCCTTTGGAGGCCCGTGCCACGATTTGGCCGTCAAAAGGTACAGGTGCCTCCACGGTGGCACTGTCATTGCCGTCGCCCAGTTCAAAATAGACGCGTGCCACACCGCTGACCGAAGTAGGCCCGCTGATTGAAGTACCGGCCAGGCCGGTGATGGTTAAGTCATTGGCGCCGGTGGCCTCCAGGGCCACGGCGTTGTCTGCGGCATCTCCGAGCAGGCGCACAATACCGCCAACTTGGACTACGCTCACAGTGCCTGCAGGTTGACATCGCTCTTCCAGTCGCTCCAGATGCAGTCTCGCTGGTTCTCGTCGGGGCATGTATTCGCTCCTTTTTGACTTATTGCTTGAGTTTACCAAGTTTCCGCACTTTTTCAAGACCAAAGTCAACCTGGGTGCTCAGAAAAGATTCCCATGACGAACTGGCCAATTCAATCACATTCAAGTTCTATTGGCTCACTCACTTCCCGCCTTTTTTGCGACGGCACCTGCGGGAGGCAGCTAAATCGGAGTTGCTCGGCCCTAATAGTCCGTCATTTCCCCACAGCGGTGGGCGTGGCCGGCGGTGGGCCATTACTTTTCTGCCAGGCAAACGCTTGTAACCTAAGACGGGGGGCTGGCACCCGCTGCTTCTGGAGTTGCTTCACAAGCGAGCTGATTGCCACAAGTGCTTTGATGGGCACGGTGAGTAGATACAATGTTGCCCGAGGGACCTGCCTGTGCGGCGCGAGAGCTACATTGTGTGACCGATCCCTGCTTTGGGCCGCTCAGCATGCGCATTGCCGAACTGTCTGAGTGTCACATCGGAGGTAAATCATGACCGATGGGCCAAGCTGGTTTGCAAAAGGGGCGATGTGGGTTTCGGCAACGTTGATGCTTCTGGGGCATACGTGCGGAAGTCCACCGGGCCAACTGCCGAAAACGTTTCGCTGGAGAGCTTCGCCACCACTCTTGCGACCCTGCCCGCTCGACGGCGAACACGTGTACGCGTTCAAAGATCCCTCGGTCGTTTTCCATGAAGGGCAGTGGCATCTCTTCTGCACCGTGCGTGGCCAGCAACGCAGCCACGCGATTGCTTATTTCACCTTCCGCGACTGGAACGAGGCAGGTCAAGCTCAGCCGAAGCTCCTGCCCAATCACGAAGGATATTTCTGCGCCCCGCAGGTGTTCTACTTCCGACCGCATCGCCGCTGGTATCTGATTTGCCAGGCGGCGGACAAGAAGTGGCAGCCGAATTACCGACCTGCCTTCGCGGTGGCTGCACGTGTGGATGACCCGCAAGCTTGGAGTCGCCTTACCCCGTTGGAGGTCAGCAAACCAGCCGAGGCGAGGGCCTGGCTCGATTTCTGGACCATTTGCGATGACCACCATGCACATTTGTTCTTCACCTCACTGGATGGCAAGATGTGGCGGGCCGAAGCGCCGTTGGACAAATTCCCCCAAGGTTGGTCGCAGCCCGTCCTGGCGTTGCAGGGGGATATTTTCGAAGCCAGCCACGTGTACAGGGTTCGCGGTGGCCATGCTTGACCATCGTGGAAGCGCAGAACGGCCCGGGCTGGCGCTACTATAAGGCCTATGTCGCCGAGAAGCTCGAAGGCCCCTGGCAAGCGCTGGCCGCCTCCAAAGATGATGCCTTTGCGTCGCTGCGCAACGTTACCCAACCCAGGCACTGGACAGATTCGATCAGCCACGGCGAACTGATCCGTGCGGGGATTGACGAACGGATGGAAATTGACCCGCACTCGCTTCGCTTCGTGTTCCAGGGCGTGCTTGACCGCGAGCGACAAGGATTGCCCTATGGCCAGATTCCCTGGAAACTGGGGTTGCTGGAAGCGGACTGAGCCCGATGTCATTTTCGCGAACGGATCGGCCTGGTATAATGGGGCGAAGCGTGCATTGGGCCCGGGGATGAACTATTCCGTGGCCGCTTCTCAAGCCGAAATGGCACTGGGTCACGTGGGGGCCGTAGCTCAATTGGGAGAGCGCCGGCTTTGCAAGCCGGAGGTTGCCGGTTCGAGCCCGGTCGGCTCCATTTGGCGGCGGGGAATGGTGCATGGGGTAAGGCCGACAAGGCTGTGTCCGCGTGGACTAAAACACCTGGCCGCAACTGGTGCTCTCGCGGCGAAGCATGGTTCAAGGCAGAGCAAAAGTAGTCTGGCCGCCAGCCCGGATCGTGGCAGCCGGCCCAAGCAGTTGAGACGCTGCGGAAACGGCAAGGGCGAAGGCAATGGCTAAATCGTCGGCTTGGCCGGCAGGTGCGCGAAGCGTAGCCCCATCCAGGTTGGCAAGTTGTTCCAAGGTGGGGCGGTGATGGAGAATACAGCGGCGTTGGCGCAGCTGGTCGGCTAGGTGCGTCAATAAGGCGGCTTTACTGTTGCTCGTCGTCAACCAACCGAGCCGGCCATCGGTACCGGCGAGCAGGTACGGTCTAGGCCGATCCTGCGGCAACTGGGTGGCATGCTCACGCAGCCACAGCAGCACGGCATGCCCATGCTGCTTGCGTTCCACTAAGATGGCTGCGGCATTATAAAGCGTGGCCAGCTGAGCCAGATGCTGAGCAAAAACGGCTGGCTCAAAGCGGCCGTTCAATACGGCTACTTCCTCCGCACCGTCCGCGTCGAAAACAATTGCCGCCGAGCTGTCGCTTTGCGGATTTCCCTCGGCGGGATCGGCGCCGAGGACATAGCGGCGACCGACCTGTGGCAGGCGATACACAGTAAGTTGTGGCCCGACAGCTGCCAAAAGCTGAGCCAGCTCCTTTTGCGAAGCGAGCGGAGCATGACCGTTGTCATGAACGGGCCCGTCACGCTGCGTTGTTTCGTCTTGTCCCATGTCTCCCCGGCGAGTATAGGATGGTGCCAAATCGTGCAGAGGGGACAACTCTTGGAAACATGCTTGCAACCAACCTAAAGGAAAGCGTTTTTCCGCTTGACGGGGAGCGAGAGCTTCGGTGTCGCAGCTGGGATACTGTTCGTAGAGTTCGTCGAGAGCGCCGGTGCGAGCGAGGATATCCTGGCGAATAGCCGCGTACCATTCGGGGGAGCGGTCGGGACGAGCGTTCCAAGGGAGGAAAATCGGATGCCAGGAAGTGCGCCCGGTCTTGGCCTCACGATACAGGCGCTGGAATGGGCTGCCGGGCTGGGCTTTATTGACCCGCGACAGCACGATGATTTGGCCGCCTCCGTCTATGGTCGGCTTAACACTACGCAGGAGGCAGTCGAAGTTGGGCACCAGGTCGGCTTCGTCGAGAATGGCCAAGGTGGCGGTGTAACTATCGCCGGCGTTGCTGGGGAAAGCTCGCGCCACCGAACCATTGGCCAGCACCCAGCAATTCGCGGCTTGGCGTAAGGCTTCTGGGAGCTGCATCCATGTGGGCAACCGGCGGAACATTCCCCGCAAACGTTCTTCGCCCAACAAATACTCCGCTTCTTCCTGCCGGCGCGAAAAAAGCAACACCGTAGCTGCAGGATGAAAGAGCATGCGCCACAGCGCGTAACCCAGTACCAGCCAGGACAATCCCAGCTGCCGCGCTTTCAGAATCACGATCTGGCGATGGCGGACGAGCGCATCGGCGACGTGCCATTGTGCCGGCCACAAATGAAAGCGGATCCACTCGCCACTTTGCGCATCGTAAATGTGCGTGTAGTGCCACAGGAAATACTGGAGGCACCGGCGACATTTGCGGGTTTCGAGAAGCTCAACAAAGCAGCCATCTTTCATGGGTTTGGCTCCGGGAGGGGCACATCTTGGGTGGATTTCGGGCGACAGTGCTGCAGCCAGGCTTCGAGCTGGCGGTCCGCCGCCAGGGCTTGGAACAGGGTCATCCGCGGAATGGCCGCGCTCTTGGCCTGTTTGGCCCATTGCCGCACATAGCGTTCCCGCTGATGCAACAGCTTGATCAGCCGATCGAGCGTCGGCAAATCTCCCTGCATGGCTTTGCGCCATAGCCCGCGAATCAGGCGATCCAGCCGCGCCCATTCCAGTTGCCGCACCTGGCCGTATTCCTCCTGGTCAAACTGCTTGAGTGCCCGCCGCTGCAAGAGCCAGACTTGCCAATCGGATTTCAGCCCAAGCAGGTGGCGTATTTCCTGATAAGTGAAGCCGGCCAAGCGTAATTCCAGGACCTGGCGTGCCAGTTCCTGACGGGCCGAGGCAGGGCGGGATTGGGAACCGGTCCGCGTGCCCAGCTCCGCAGGCTTGGCAGGCGGCGCGCTCAAGGTCTCTCCAGGAGGGCTACCCGGGCCAGGAGAGGTTTCTGCCGCTGGCGGTGCCACAGGCCGTTTGCCAGACCGTGCCGGCGAGGCCGGTTCACTCGACTGCGATGTGTGTTTTCGCCGAGGCATGGGGCGACTCCGTAATGGCAGGTCCGATGTACAAAAAGGTGGCGGTCACGCGTCCTACGGAAGCCGATGGCCAACGCGCCGGCGACGCATGACCGAAACGCAGCAACTTCCACTGCCCACTGCGCACCCGACTGCGGATCATCGCGGGATGGCTGGTGACCGAATAAAAGCGCTGACCCTGGGCTTTGAGCCAGGCGCCCAGCCAGTTACTCAGGGCGTTACCGATTCCCAGGCCTTGGTAATCCGGCAGCACTACCGTGCGATGCTCGCGCCGCGCTCCGCGTCGCCCATAGAGCGGTAAATAGCTGGTAAAGGCAACCGGTTCCCCATCCCAGCAGGCGACGAAACAGCGAGCGGCGTGGTGCAACTCGCTGCTCAAATAGTGATGCGGGCTAAACATGGCCCAGCATTCGCGCGCAGCACGGTAGATTTCCAGGGAAACGGCGGGTCGGCAGCGGCGCTGCGGACGAAAAAACCGATGTTGTCCTGTGTCGTACACCCAATCGGGACACAGCCAGCTAAGGATATCGCGGTGGCAGGTCAGGGCGATGAGTTTTGGTCGGCCTCGTTTGCGCAAGGCGCGGGCCACGCTGGCACAGCATACTTGCGCCGCCCGCCGATCCACCAGGCTGCTAAACTCATCCATTACCACGACGGGCCTGTCGTCTAAGAGTGCCCGCGCCAGGTCGCAGCGAAACTGCTGCCCTGCGGATAATTCACTATAGCGCTTCAGCCAGTGCGGGGGCGAGGAAAACCCTACTGCCGACAGCGCCTGCACAATCTCGCGGGTGCTATATTGCGGAGGAAACGCATCCACAATAGCTGCATTTTCTGGCCAAGGATAGCCAGCGACATAGGCTTCCACGCCGAATAGCGCACGCCCCAGCGTCGTCTTTCCCGAGCCGCTCGGCCCGACGATCGCCCCGATCTGCCAGGGAAGCTCTTCCAGTGGCAGCTCCGCCTCAAAAGCCTCGCAGTGTTCCGTTCGCGGTGGCAAATCAAACATACCCCGCACCTGCGCGACGCGGAAACTCTCCAGGATCCGGCTCACATGTTGCACTTGAATCCGCATGGGCGACCTCCCATTGGCTCAGAAAGTCAGTACGCGACAACGGTATCCTTCGGCGGTCAAGCGCTCGTAAACCTGCCGCTGCTTGGCCTCATCCTCACATTCCACGATCACCTCAAACCGTGCTGGCGGCAAGCAGGCGGCCTGGCGGAGAGTGTCTGCGGCCTCGAGGGTTTCTGCGGGCAATGGGAGACGGCACTGCTGCGCGAAAGCATCGAGCGCCACCGCCAAGGACGCATCCACATCCGCTAATGCACGCAGTAACTCCTGCCAGCGGTCGGGGTCAGGCTCAGCCAGCGCCGCCAGCGGATCGAGCAGCGCCAAGATTTTGCGTTCTTGATCGGCCGACCAGTTCCCCACCAGAACGGGTACGCGCTGCCCGCGACACAATTCCTTACGCAAATGGCCATCCAGCAGGTGCCCGGTGCGTTCATTGTACAGCAAAGCGCCGGCCCAACCGACTTCCCGGAACAGCTGCACAAATGCCTCTTTTTGCCGGACTGGGTGCCGCCGCCAATTCTGCGGATGCGGCTCTAGCTGGTCGGCTTCCCACCATTCCAAACGCAACGTCTGACCGTCCGTCGGTGCGTTGTTGGCGGCGCCACCGGCATGTGGTGATGACGTCGCCTCCGTTTCCCTTCCAGCTTCCTCGTTTGGCTGTAGCTTCTCCTGCGGCGTCGCGCGTGTACCGTTGTCTTCAGTGAGCGGTTCGCGGCAGCGGTGCTTTTGCGCTGGCTCATTCGCTTTAGGCCTACGTCTCGAGCGCTGCGGTTTTGCCATGGTGCTATCCTCCTGGTTGGAGACAGCTCGAGGAATAGTGTTTTTCCGTACACTATCAGATTTCGCGCGGGGCAGGTGCTGAGGTTGCATCCGCAGCCACGCGAGCGGCGATAACTATACATGTGTACACTTTACGCTCGAATTGTAACAAGCCCTGGGGAGCTATGTCAAGGCAAATTTGGACAAGGAGTGTGCAGGCTTACACTGCTTTTGGTGGAGGTCTAGGAAACCCCGCTGATACCAGGCGGTGGCTGAGACGAGTGATTTCGGTTACGCTTCACGAAGCGTACTCAGCAAGAGCAGCATGCTTAGGACGCGGCCTTTTCGCCCATGTTGGCGACGCCTCTCGCGTCAGCGGCCCCGAGTTTCCGCCCGGCGGAATTGCCCGCAACCTACTCGAGAGACACACGGCCCGGCTGACCCTCACTGCCAGTGACGGTAATACGACGCGAAGTAAACAGCCGCACTACTTCGGCATTAGTCAGCAGGTGGCTGGTAACCTGACTGACGGAATAATGAGATGCGCCGGCCGCTAGTGCCAGAGGCAAGAGTAGTTGGTCGGCACTATGCGGGTCAACGGCCTGGGGGCCCTGTTCGGCATGATGGATGAGCTCGTCCACCGCATCATCCGCGACGCGTTCAGCGGGTTTGCCGCGCTCACCGAGGGCCGCGAACAACGTAGGCACAGGCCCTACATGCCAGACGAGCGCCAGCACTGTTCCTGGGCCATCCTCCCAGTTTTGCAGTTCGATGTCGCAGTCGTAGCCGGCTTGCTGCAAACGTTTGCTGGCGCGATGAGCCTGACGTTGTGCAATTTTCGAGGGAAGCCCGGCCACGGCACTAAATCCTGTGACGGCCAGCTGGCGTCCCCAGCGTGCGAGCGGCGGGTGGCTGGCACTTGCTTCATCCAGCCCCAGCGGCCGCACCGCCGGACACGGGGCGATGCTGGCTTCGATGACACCACCGCCGCGCGGATAGAAACCCGGCCGCCGCATTTTCAGCCGCACTGTCAAACCGAGTTTCTCCAACCAGGCACGCCAGGTCACCTCGAGAAAGTGAAAGCACGGGCTTTTCGGCACATGCGTGCCACCGCTGATGACCACTTCACTCGGTCCGCTCGCGGCCAGTGCGAGCGGATAATACACCGTCTGCAACACCAAACTCGTAGCTCCGGCCGTACCAATGCTGAAATGGTACTGTCCAGGGCGAGTCGAGCCGGGGATAAAAACCAACTCTTGGCTGCCCAAGGTGTCGCCGTGTACTTCCGCCTGACTAATCTGGGCAGCGGCCCGCACACACATCAGGTGCTGCGCTTGCAATCCGGGCTTCGGGCGATTGGCTCGTATCCGCACCAGGCGAAATGCCTTGCCGGTGAGCAATGCCAACGTCAAACTGGTACGCAGAATCTGCCCCCCGCCTTCCCCGAACGAACCGTCTATCTCGAGCATAGGCCTGCTACCTTCTCGTTTGAGACAGTGTGCACGGCACCATTGCGGCTCGCGAACCGAATGTCCTTTTCAGGCGCGGAAGCGCAGGGATTTAAAGCGGCGGACGCAGTCGGTGATCGCGGTTTCCGTGGGTAAGCGCTCGATGCTGGAGGCACCGAAGAAACCGACGATTCCCTCCGTGTGGTCGAGGATGTACTGCGCATCTTCGGGCTCGGAAATGGGACCACCGTGGCAGAGCACGAGGATATCGGGGTTGATCTTTTTGGCCGCGTCGTGCATGGCCTGGACACGCCTGGCAGCTTCGTCCAGTGTCATGGCGGTTTTGGCGCCGATCGTCCCCTTGGTGGTGAGGCCCATGTGGGGGATAAGCACATCAGCGCCGGCGCGGGCCATGTCGCGCGCCTCGTCTTCGTTGAAGACATAGGGGCAAGTGAGCAGTCCCAGTTCGTGAGCCTGGCGAATCATGTTCACTTCCAAGCCGAAGCCCATGCCAGTTTCTTCCAGGTTGATGCGGAACAAACTGTCGCGGTCAATCAAGCCCACCGTAGGAAAGTTTTGCACGCCGCTGAATCCCAGTTCCATCAACTCGCGCAAGAACAGCGGCATAATGCGGAACGGGTCGGTGCCGCAGACGCCGGCCAGGACGGGCGTATTCTGGACAATGGGAAGAACTTCGCGGGCCATCTCGACGACGATCTGGTTGGCGTCACCATAGGGCATCATGCCGGCTAGGCTGCCACGACCAGCCATGCGATAGCGGCCGGAGTTGTAGATGATGATCAGGTCAATGCCGCCGGCTTCCGCACATTTGGCGCTCAGCCCGATACCAGCGCCGCCGCCGATGATCGGCCGGCCCATCTCAATCTGAGCACGCAAGCGTTGCAGACATTGTTCGCGGGTGAATCGCGGCATCTTACCGTCTCCGTGCCATGAGCACTTCGCTGGAAAAGTTTAGTTGCCTGGCCTGGAAAGTCCATGAGATTGGCTAGCTCCTGCGCGGCGCATGACGGACTGGGGATAGCGGTGGCCACCAGGCGTTCCCTAAGGCCGTCGCCCCGACGGAAACACGCCCACAGTCCGCCAGACAAAACTCTCGCAGCCGGCGGTCCTCCCTGGCAGGCTCGTGGTTCATCCCGGTCCGAGTTGTGCGGTGCTCGCTGCAAGGATTGCAACCGAGCGCCATTGGCAGTCCGCGGTGGTTTTCCATAGCAATAGCAAAGCAGAGGGAATACGCTCCCGAAGACCCTTCGAGAATGGAAAAAGTCTCCAGGACAAACCAGAACACCAGGAGTCCGACACCATGACGGCAACTGTACGTGTAGCCGTGACAGGAGCGGCAGGGCAAGTGGCTTATGCCTTGCTACCGCGAATCGCCTCGGGAGAACTTTTCGGGGCGCAAACGCGGGTGATTCTGCAACTGCTGGAAATTCCCCAGGCCATGCAGGCGCTGGAAGGTGTAGCCATGGAGTTATGGGATTGCAGTTTCCCGACGCTGGCCGACATTGTCATTACCGATGATGCGAAAAAAGCCTTCCGCGATTGTAATTGGGCTTTACTCGTGGGCGCGTTTCCTCGCAAAGCGGGCATGGAGCGCAAGGATTTGTTGGGGATCAACGGGCAGATCTTTGTGGAACAGGGAAAAGCGCTGGCAGCTCATGCAGCGCAGGACGTACGCATTGTGGTGGTGGGCAATCCCTGTAATACCAACTGCCTGGTGGCTTACCGCAACGGTCGCGAAATCCCTGCAGAGCGCTGGTCCGCTCTGACCCGTCTGGATCATAACCGCGCACGCAGTGCCCTGGCCCGCAAGGCCGGCGTCCGCGATGACGAGGTGACACGGGTGAGTATCTGGGGCAATCATAGCAATACGCAGTTTGTGGATTTTCAACACGCACTGATTCGCGGTAAGCCGGCGGAGGAAGTGATTGGCGATCGACAATGGCTGGAGCAGGTGTTCGTGCCGCAGTGCCAGAATCGCGGTGCAGAGGTGATCAAAAAGCGCGGTGCCAGCTCCGCGCTTTCCGCAGCTAATGCGACGCTGGAACATGTGCGCAGCCTGTTGCACCCGACGCCGGCCGGCGATTGGGTGAGCGCCGCCGTGGTATCGCAGGGACAATACGGCGTGCCCGAAGGTCTGGTCTTCAGCTATCCGTGCACCAACGATAACGGACGCTATAAGCCGGTCGAGGGCCTGACGTTCGACGATTTTGGCCGCCGACTCTTTCAAATCACCCTCCAGGAGCTCCTCGAAGAGCGCGACGCCGTCCAGCATCTGCTACCACGCTAACCCGAGCGGGGCGTTAACTCGGCGAAATTGCTGGAGCCACGCGCATCAGCCTGCCGCGAGCATTGGTGAAACTTGCCGCCTTGCACAGTGCCCTGCGCTCACGGCGTCGGCAGAGTGCCAGGTTTGCTTTCCTTGAGCGGGATCTGGCCAGGCTTATTTTCCAGTAGTGGGGGCAGCGGTTGGATTTCATCTGGAGAAAGGAGTCGGCGTTGGCCGCCGATGCCCCGGCGGAAGAGATTCTGCTCGGCAGATTCTCTGGCCCCTTTCGGCAGATAAGCGTCTAAAGGAGCCGGCATCCGCTCCAGGAGATATTCCCAGTTTTCCAGGCTCAGTTGACCAGGCCGAGGCAACACCGTAGCCAGCAGACAGTTGGTCGGGTTCGCCCATCCCAGTCCCCATTGCATTAGTGCGTGTACACCTGTGCCCGCGGGCAACCAGCGCGGCGATTCGAGTTCGGCCCAAAGGCGCATGTAGTTCAGCTCCAGTTCCACGATCTCGCGCTGCACCTGGTCATTGCGGCCGTAGGGCGTGCGCAAATACGGGCCTATTTCCTGGAAGCTTAACGCCACAGGGAAGCCGGCGTTCCAGGGAGCACCCGCGGCGGAGCCAAGACTGAGCAAGAAGGCGCCATGCTGTATGTTATAAATCTGGCGGTATGGGCTGCCGAGCAATTCGCGCCACAAACCGGCCCAGAGCGGCACCCAACTGGCTTCGGCATGCAAGCCGAGAAAGATGGTGCCGTCACGCTGGGGATGGAAAGGCTGCGTCAGCAAATCCCGCCACAAATCGAAGCTTTTGTGGAACGTTTCGACGGCGAGCGGCGTTCGCCCGGCGAGTTTGCGGTCCGCCACGTATGCCAGACGCCGCGCCTCTTTGGATTTTTCGGTCTGGCCGTTGATGGCGAGGACTATCCAGATGTCGAATGGACCGCGATTGGAATTCAAAGTATCGAGCATGCGGTGGGCGCGATACATTTCTCGCACATGAGGCAGGCGCTGGGCCTCGGGCGGGAGCGAACCAGTTTGCAGAAACGACGGATAGCGTTTCTGCAATTCGCGGGCGAGCTCTTTGAGCCGCTCCAGGTCATCGCGGAGGAAACCGACAAGCCGGCCGAAGGCGACAAACTCGCGGTAAGATTCGGCCCAGGCCTGTTGCGCTTTCTCTGGGAAGCCTTCCTTATCGAGAAAACGTGCTTTCATGCCTTTGGCCCGCGCGGGGTGGGCGCGGAAGAAATAGGGGCTTTTCTTGGTGTTTTGATAAAGGCGGCTGGGTTCGGCTTGATAAGGGTTCTCGGGGTCAAACGGGGGCAAAGGCTCTTGCGCAAACACGCTCCAGTGATAGAGGATTTCGTGGGGTTCCTGTTGCACTTCCAGGTGGGTGTCCGGATGATAGCGGGGTGGCAAATCCACTTCGCCGGGCCAAATCGGGAAAGGCATCTCGTGCGGTTGCTTGAGAATGGAAGCCTGGCCACCCGCCACCCACCGATACCGCCCGGCAATGCCACGATACTGCCGGCAGAATTTCACCAACGCCTCGTCGAGGGCGAGGTCGGCTCCCTCCGCCACATGACGAAACCGACGCAAGTATTCGGTAAAGACGGGGTAGGTACGTTTGAACTCCCGCAAACGGTCCGGGTTTTGCCGCAGCATATCGGGGTCCCACAATTCCGGCGGGATGCAACTGAGATGGAAGAAACAGCGGAAAATCGGCGCCTCGTCGCTGTAAGTGATCTTGTGCTGAATGACGTTGCCGATATACCAGCGAACATCGGGATTGCCCACTTCCCGGCGAGTGCGCGTGTCAGGGTCATACACCAGTCGCCGCAGGGTGCGTTCGCCCTCCGCCAGCCAGTTGACGCCTTTTGCCACCCAGTGATACTTATCCTCAGCCGCGTCAAATTCCACCGCAATGTTATAGGCCAAATCCCAGCCCGTGAATTCCCAGGGGCCGCGGAAATGGGGTTGCAGTTTGGTCAAAGCCCGCAAGATCAGTTCGAGCCGGGGCCATTCTTTGCGGCGGAATAATTCCCGCGATTCCCACCACAAAACGCAAACCAGAGGTCCGCGAAAACTCGTGAGCACAAAACGCGCGGCTGACCCACCTAAGTCCACCTGCGCTAAGTTCGTCTCCGTCAGGCTATGCTGCGCCGCTTTCTTCTCGACCACCTCCCGACGATGGACGAGCATGGCCACGAACAAGACTATAATCAGGCCAGTGTAGATGAGCTTGCGTAGCCGATTAGCTGTAAGCACTTCCGCCAGCATGGAGATTTCTCCTTTAGGCTGCTATCTCCCGCGCGTTGAGTAAGTAGTACCCCGCTAAAATGTACGGGACGACGTAGCCCACCAGCAGGATGATACTCATCACCAATTCGCCGCTCGGAATGTTGAAGCCTTCCGCGACATGCAGCGTGCGGTCATACTGGTACAGGTCGGGCACGATACTGCTGACTGCTCGGAACAAATAGCCGTAGCCCGTATCTATCCGCTGCATGAGCGTGATGCCCCAATTGTCTGGCAAGGGTGTGGCCATCGGCAAACCTCGGGCTAACCGATACAGTGCCTCCAGCGGCCCGCCACCCGGGTTGACATCCATGCGATGGATATTTTCCGGGCCGAGTTCGCCAAGGAATTTCTGCACCTGCGGAATACCGAGAAACAAGAGCGCCCAACACAAGAGCATGCTGGCCAGGGCATTGACGTAAGTGCTGAAACACGATCCCAACACGATCACCATCACGGTCATCGCCCAAATGCCAAGCAGGCCCTTCATGAAGTTCCAGTACAAGCTCCCTTCCCCAACCACCAGGTAAAGATCGTTCGGGCCCATTCCCAGATACTGGCCGAAACTCCGGCAGGCAACCCGCACCTGCAATACTCCGCCCTCCGTTAGCCGTTCCACAATCGCCGTGGGAAAGTCCACGCTGTAGGTCCTCATGTCGGCGATGTGCAGCGGCACTTCGTAAAAGCCGTATTTCCTCGCCAAAATTTCCTCCCAATCTTCCTTGTACCGCAGTTCCTGGGCTTCTTGGCGGTACTGGGCTTCCAAAGCCGAGTCCCAGAGTTGCGGGTTAACAAAGCGAATCAGGACAGCGACGCCCCCTGCCCCACCCCCTTCGTAATCGCGGGTCATACGGTAGATGTCAAACATGAACTCGGCCACGAGCCGACGGTTGCGCTGCTGCCAGGATTTGTCGAACAGATGCGGGGGCAAACGGTAAAACGTCCAGACCGCCTCTTGTGGCGCCCCCCCGCGAATGTGGGAACGATACACAAGCTCATCGCCGACATCTGTCCCGGTGCGCTTGCGTTGCAAGCGCCCTTCGCTATCCAGTTCCTCGAAATGCAAGTCGCCCAACTGATACAGCCGCGCACGCATGGTTGAAGCCCGCGCCAACGGCGACACTTCGCGAAACACATACAGGAAACCCAGATTGCCGATGATCAACAGCATCGCGCTGAGGAGCACGATCAAGCCCAGCATCCGCCCCAACAAAATTTCCAGTCGGCGAATCGGTTTGGTGACTTGCGTATGAATAGTCTGGCGGCGTATGTCATTGGGCAGGCCAAAACACGCCAGCACCGTCGCCGTAATCACCATCAGGATCGTGAGCGTGCGATACAGAATGTCCACGTAAGTCCGCCATTGGTCTTTTTGCTCCACCTGAATGAACCAGCTACCGACCAGCACGAGCAACAGTAGCACCGCAAAACTCCACAGGGCCTTCTGGCGAATAGTTTCCAGCATCACCAGGCGGGCAACCGCCCAGGTCCGTCGCCAGCGGCACACCAGCAATTCGAGAATAAACTCCCAGGCAAAGGCCAGGATCGCGGCAACGGCGGCGACACGCCAGCCGAAAAGGGCTATCGCGGACCAGTTCAAGCGACCCGCCGATGCAGCTCCACGCCCCAACATCGTGGCCACCAGCGCCAGCAGCAGCCCGGCTCCGATCAGCGTCAGCCACA
>BEIM01000022.1 GCA_002898995.1 bacterium HR36 | reverse complement strand
ATAATCGGGCTCGTCGCGCTGGCTGACTAACTTGGACTGGCCGGGTCGACGTCGTGCCAGATCAGGCAAGAGATCCTCGACTGAGAGCGGCAAACCGGGTGGACAACCGTCTATGATGCACACATACCCGGGTCCGTGACTGACACCCGCTGTCGTTACGCGAAAAAGTACCCCGAAAGTATTGCCTGCCATTGTCCGCCTCTGCTTGCCTGACCAAAATCTCGCTACGATATTCTTCCACCCGAAACCTTTCCGCGTACTTTAAGCTCGCGGCAGGTACTCCACCATGCTCCCAAGGAGAAACGCCATGTCCGCTTCCGCAAAGCCGGGCTACTTGATTGTAACCACGGGAAATGACGTAGCAGGCTATGAGATCCAAGAATACCTCGGCGTCGTACGTGGCATCGTCGTCCGCTCCACGGGCATCGCTCGCGGATTTCTCGGAGGTCTCAAATCCATAGTTGGTGGTAATGTGGAAACCTGGGTTACCGTTTGCGAAACTGCTCGCCAAGAGGCTTTCTCCCGCATGATTGAACATGCTCGGGAGCTTGGCGCTGACGCCGTCATTGCTATGCGTTACGACGCCACCGAGTTTATGCAGGGCGTTACCGAAGTCCTTTGCTACGGCACTGCCGTGCGTCTGCGCCCCGCTGCTCCTCATGGCTAGGCACATTGCTCGCGGCCCATAACTTTGCACCCCTAAACTTCTCCTATTAGTCCTCAGCTTTCCCCACTGCGCTATTATGATTATAATGTCCCGAGTAACCCTCAGCCAACCGCGTGTCGGTTTCGATTTCTTATAAGGGAGCCCTTATGTCGCACAGACAAACGGTGATTGACCTCCGCAGCGATACCGTAACCCGCCCGACGCCCGGCATGCGTGCCGCGATGGCTACCGCCGACGTGGGTGACGATGTCTTCGGCGAAGATCCGACGGTACGACGTTTAGAGGAACGCGTGGCCGAATTATTAGGTAAGGAAGCCGCCTTGTTTGTCCCCTCGGGTACCATGTCTAATCAAATCTGTATTAAGGCCCATACTCAGCCGGGCGATGAGCTCATTTGCGATGTAAATTCCCATATCTATAACTATGAAGCCGGCGGTCCCGCCGTCCTGAGCGGTGTCATGTGTCGTACTATTGAAGGCGATTGTGGCGTTTTCGATGTTGCCGACTTAGAGGGGCTTATCCGTCCGGAAAACGACCACTTGGTGCGCACGCGCTTAGTTTGCTTGGAGAACACTCATAATCGCGGCGGTGGCAAAATATTTCCCCTAGAAAAAATCCGCGCTATTGCCTCCTGGGCCCATCGCCACGGCCTGCTGGTGCATTTAGACGGAGCCCGCCTCTGGAATGCTTCCATCGCCACCGGCGTCCCACTGCGCGATTGGGCCGAGCACTGCGATTCGGTCTCGGTCTGCTTCAGCAAAGGACTGGGCGCTCCTGTCGGCTCTGCGCTGGCAGGTACGAAAGACTTCGTCAAGCGGGCTCGGAAAATCCGCAAGCTTTTCGGCGGCGGTATGCGTCAGGCCGGCGTTCTCGCCGCAGCTGCCTTATACGCCCTCGAACACCATTTTCACCGTCTGGCCGAAGACCATCACCATGCACAAATGCTTGCCCAAGCCGTGCGCAATAGCCCACATTTACTACTTCATCCCTCCGTAATTGAGACTAATATTCTTTATGCCGATGTCGAGCCGGGCTGGAGTACGGCTCCGGACTTTGCTCGAGCGTTAGCGCAGCACGGGGTCTTAGTTCTACCCGTCTCGCCGCAACGCTTTCGTATGGTAACCCATCTCGATGTTAGTCACGCACAAGTGGAGCAAGCCGCGGAAATTCTCGAACAAACTGCCAGGACCTTAGCATTGCGAGCTGCATGAATTCCGCAGTCCCCCATCCATGGACCTTAACTCCTCGAGAAGCTATCGCGCTCCAGAAAGAGCTTGCCAGCCAGGTACAAGTCACGGGCAAACTTAGTCATTGCCGGTATGTTGCTGGGGCCGATGTCGCTTATACTCGCTCTCAGCAGCGTCTAGTAGCCGCGGTTGTGCTCTGGGACATTCAACTTTCTCGGATTACCGAATATCACCTCGAGAAACAGCCGGTCGAGTTTCCCTATGTACCGGGGCTGTTATCCTTCCGGGAAAGTCCCGCGGTGTTCGCCGCTTTCGGCCGGCTAAGCACCCGCCCGGATTTACTTATTGTAGATGGCCATGGGTATGCCCACCCGCGCCGTTTTGGCATCGCGTGTCATCTCGGCGTGCTCCTTGACATACCGACTATCGGCTGCGCTAAGAGTATCTTAGTTGGGGAACATCAACCTGTGCCTGATTGCGTGGGAGCCTGGGTGCCGTTATTAGATCATGGAACGGTTATTGGCGCGGCCGTGCGCACTCGGCTGCACGTTCGGCCGGTTTACGTTTCCATAGGGCATAAGCGCGACTTAGAGGAAGCAATCCGGTGGATACTGCAATGTTCTCGCGGCTGCCGTTTGCCTGAGCCAACTCGTCAAGCCCATATACTAGTCACCGAGGCCAGGCAGTCGGGCAGTCAATCGAAAAAGCCCAATTGAATCCGCGCAGCATCCGACATCATAGAAGGATGATAAGGCGGATCCCAAACCAGTTCCAACTTCACTTCCTTTACGCCCGGCACTTGGCGCACTTTCTGCTCGACTTCATAAGGCAAAGTTGCCGCCGACGGACACATCGGCGACGTCAAAGTCATGCGAATGTATACTTCTCCCGTGGGTTGAACCTCAAGTTTATAGATAAGGCCGAGATCGTATATGTTTACAGGTATTTCCGGGTCGAAAATTGAACGCAATACCCGAATAATTCGCTGTTGCAGTTCCAGTGGATCTACTTCAGATTGCGTATTTTGGGAGGCGGGTTGCGATTGCTCTACAATTGGCTTATCTTGCTCGGAATTCATTGGTTCGTCCTCACCGGCATTTCTATTATGAAAGCCCTTGCGGTTGACTTGGTTCTGAGCGTTGATGGCGTTTATAATTTTAGGCTCCCGTTTCGCACGCACGAAGTCCTAGACACAGACCGTTACTCCGTGGAGACGGTTTCCTGGCGACCCTCTAAAGCGGCACGGAGTGTGTGCCAGGCCAAAGTGGCGCACTTGACTCGTACTGGAAACTCGCGTACTCCAGAAAAAACCGCCAATTTCCCCAAGCTCGGCCGAGGCCCCCTTCCCGCACCCGGCGAGACCTGCCCCGTAACTAACTCATGAAAGGCTTCAAACAGAGCCAGCGCCTCTTCGATCGTCTTTCCCTTGACCGATTCCGTCATTACCGACGCCGAGGCTGTGCTAATCGCGCATCCACTCCCCTGGAAGGAGATGTTCTCGATACGATTGTCGCGTAGCTTGAGATAGAGGGTAATGCGATCCCCACATAAAAGATTATAACCTTCTTGCTGCCGCGTGGCATCGGGTAAGACACAAAAATTTCGCGGGTGCCGTTGGTGATCCAGAATCATTTCCTGATACAAGTCGCGTAAGTCGGACATTAGCATCCAGCTCCCCGCTAAAGATGGAAGAACTCGCGCGCACGATAGAGCCCGGCCACTAAGCGATCTACATCTTCAACTGTATTATAGACACCAAAAGAAGCCCGTGCCGTCGCCGCTACGCCAAGCCAGTCCATGAGTGGCTGTGCACAATGATGCCCTGTACGAATAGCGATTCCTTCCTGATCTAGGACTGTACCCAGGTCATGCGGATGGATACCGTCTAAATTGAAAGCAATAGCGCCACAACGGTGTGCTGGTCGCCCATAAATTACCACGCCGGGCACTTCGTGAAGAGCCGTCAACGCATACTTCGTTAGTTTCTCTTCTTGCGTGTAGACCTCCATCATGTCCAGGCGATTGAGGAAATCTATAGCAGCGCGGAAAGCTACTATATCAGCAATGTTAGGCGTTCCCGCTTCAAACTTGTACGGCAGGGTATTGTAAGTGGTGCGCTCAAAACTGACCGAAGCAATCATGTCTCCGCCACCTTGATAAGGTGGCATGGCTTCCAGTAACTCTTCCTTACCATACAAGACACCTACTCCCGTTGGCCCATACATCTTGTGAGCGGAAAATGCATAGAAATCGCAATCGAGTTCCTGGACATCCACAGGCAGATGAGGCACCGCTTGCGCGCCGTCTACCAACACCTTCGCACCAACGGCGTGGGCAGCGCGCACGATCTCCCGCACCGGGTTTACCGTACCCAGGACATTGGAAACGTGAGCCACCGATACCACTTTAGTCTTTGAACTAAGCAATCTTTCAAACGCCGACCAGTTAAGCTCGCCTTCCGATGTTAGCGGCACTGTGCGCAAAACCACCCCGCGTTCCTCGCATACCATTTGCCACGGCACAATATTAGAATGGTGCTCCATGTGGGTTATGAGAATCTCATCGCCTGGTTGCAAGAACCGGCGACTGAACGACCAGGCAACTAGGTTAATACTTTCTGTCGTACCCCGGGTAAAAATGATTTCCCGGGTGGACCGTGCGCCAATAAAGCGCTGCACTGCGCTTCTGGTCTGCTCAAACGCCTGTGTTGCTTGCTCACTAAGGTAATGAATACCCCGGTGAACGTTCGCGTTCAGCTCTTCGTAAAATCGCCGCAACGCCTCGATTACTGCCCGCGGCTTCTGCGTAGTTGCCGCATTGTCTAAATAAACTAGGCCTTTGCCTCGTATAGGGCGTTGCAGGATAGGAAACTCATCGCGGAGAGCCTCTGCTTGCCACTTGCTCCCAGCATTTGGTTCCGCCAGACGCGGTCGAGGAACACTAAGTCGGCTCATGGGAGAATGACCCTCCGGAGTTCACTTTCTAAAGGTAATCCTTCTTGCGCTAGCAATAGGTCTTCTAACTGATAGCGGACCGGGGCGACGTGAATGCGCGAGATAATTTCTTCGGCAAATCCGTAAATCAGGAGGTTGCGAGCCTGCTCTGCGCTGATACCCCGTGTCCGCAAATAAAAGAGTTGCCGGTCATCTAGTTGTCCCACAGTTGCGCCGTGTGTGCAACGAACATCGTCCGCATAAATCTCCAGCTGTGGCTTAGAATCTACCTCCGCGTCATCAGATAGCAGCAATGCTTGATTCGTTTGCTTGGCATCGGTTTTTTGAGCGCCAGGGTGCACATAGATTTTCCCATGAAAAACCCCGTGTGCCCGATCGCTTAAGATTCCCTTGTATAGTTCAAAACTCACACAACCTGGAGCCACATGTTCAATTTCGGTATGGTTATCAACATGTTGCCGACCATGAGCAAGATATAACCCATTCAAGGTACACACCCCTTGCTCGCCCGTGAGCTGAACATCGCATTCATTGCGGACCAAACCTCCGCCGAGCGACACAATATGCGCTCTTAGTTCTGATCCCTGAGCCAGCCGAATATAAGTCTGCACAATGTGAATGTTGTGCTCATCTTCCTGCTGCACCTTGTAATAATCCAGATGCGCAAAGCGTTCGAGAATGATTTCTACTATTCCACAAGTGAAGCTTGCTTCGTCGCCACCTTGATAACTTTCCACGACCGTAGCCCGACTACCTGTCTCTAGGTAAATTAGAATCCTGGGAAAACACGCCTGGCCTGTGTTTATGCTAGGCTGGTGATGCATAAGGATATGAATCGGCAGGTTTATTTCGTGACCAGCCTTGACGCGAATGATAACGGCATCCTGGAAGCACGCAGTGTTCAGGGCTGCAAAGGGGTGTTGCGACCACCGCGCGACTTGATTCCAGTGCTCTTCCAGGAAATTGGCGTGCATTTTGCAAGCACGGTCCCAATCGTCAATGCTAACTTTGTCTCCCCATTCGCCGACACCGCCTCTATATACGACACGACCATTAGCTATAATCGTCCGAATCGCCTCCCAGTCGGGGATGCTTATCCGCTCAATAGGCGGAGCAGGATTCCACACTATTTGCGCCAAGCGACTTACATTAGTATATTTCCAATCTTCATTTTTCTTCAAAGGATAACCCAAGCGCGCAAAGGCTTCTGCAGCAGCCTGCCGGCATCGCCGCAGGCTAGGTGGCTCATCCACTGATCGGCTTCGCAGGAAGGCCGCCCAATTATCCAGTAAGTCGCCTGTCCTTTCAGATGTTTTCAGCATGGCCCGATCCGCTCCCGATGGACAATTTAGAGTTTGCTGACCGTCAATTCCCGTTCCAGCCAACCGTAACCCTTGGCCTCTAATTCCAGGGCTAACTCCTTGGTCCCACTGCGCACAATACGCCCATCTAGTAGAACGTGAACCTGGTCTGGAATGATATAGTTGAGCAGGCGTTGATAGTGCGTAATGACCAGAATGCTGCGGTCAGGAGAACGTAGGGAATTGACCCCATCAGCCACCACGCGCAAGGCGTCTATATCTAGCCCAGAGTCCGTTTCATCCATAATGCACAGCCGGGGTTCCAATACCGCCATTTGGAGGATTTCATTGCGTTTCTTTTCTCCGCCACTAAAACCTTCGTTTACGGAGCGCTTCAAAAGCGCCTCGTCCATATGCAACAAGCGCAGTTTTTCTCGGACGAGCGCAAGGAAATCCATGGCATCTAGCTCCGGCAACCCGCGATGCTTGCGAATCGCATTGACCGCCGCGCGCAAAAAATACATATTCGTTACACCAGGGATTTCTACCGGATATTGAAAAGCTAGAAAAATCCCTTCGCGGGCACGCTCTTCGGGATCCAGGTCCAGAAGGGATCGGCCCATATAAAGGACTTCCCCCTTAGTGATTTCGTAATCTTCCCGACCAGCGAGAACCGCGGCCAAGGTACTCTTTCCCGATCCGTTCGGCCCCATTATAGCATGGACCTGGCCCACCGGCAGTGTGAGATTAACTCCCTTCAGGATTTCTTTACCCTCTACCTGCACATATAAGTCGCGAATTTCAAGCATCGGTGGCATGCTCTCTCCTTGGTAAGAATCAAGGCCTCGATGAAGTTTAGCCGACGCTCCCTTCAAGGCTAATGCCGAGCAACTTTTGTGCTTCGACCGCAAATTCCATAGGTAGGTTCAACAGAACCTGCTTGCAAAAGCCATTGACGATCATGTTAACAGCGTCTTCGGTAGACAGGCCCCGTTGCCGACAGTAGAAGATCTGATCTTCGCCGATTTTCGAGGTGGAAGCTTCGTGCTCCACACGGGCGGTGGCATTGCGCACTTCTATATACGGCATAGTATGTGCACCGCACTTGTCACCGATAAGCAAGGAATCGCACTGGGAATAATTCCTGGCATAAGCTGCGCCCTTCATGATCTTCACCAGTCCGCGATAAGTGTTTTGTCCATGCCCCGCACTAATACCCTTAGAAACAATGGTACTGCGCGTATTCCTGCCAATGTGAATCATCTTGGTGCCGGTATCGGCCTGCTGGTAGTTGTTAGTAACGGCAACGGAGTAAAATTCGCCGACGGAGTCGTCGCCTTGCAAGATGACGCTCGGATACTTCCAGGTAATGGCGGAGCCAGTCTCCACTTGAGTCCAGGAAATTTTCGAACGACGCCCCCGGCACGCCCCGCGCTTGGTCACAAAATTGTAAATGCCGCCCCGTCCTTCCTTGTCGCCTGGATACCAGTTCTGCACTGTGGAATACTTGATTTCTGCCTCGTCCAAAGCGATCAGCTCAACCACTGCTGCGTGAAGCTGATTTTCGTCCCGCATCGGCGCCGTACAGCCCTCTAAATAACTGACATAACTGCCGCGGTCGGCGATTATAAGTGTCCGTTCAAACTGTCCAGTTTCACGCGCGTTGATACGGAAATAAGTCGAGAGCTCCATGGGGCAACGCACCCCTGGCGGCACATATACAAAAGAACCGTCACTAAACACCGCGGAATTCAGGGCAGCGAAAAAGTTGTCGTTATAAGGAACGACGGAGCCGAGATATTGCCGGACTAACTCTGGATGCTCACGCACCGCTTCCGAAAAAGAGCAGAAGATGATACCCAATTCCCGCAGCTTTTCCTTATAAGTCGTCGCCACCGAAACACTATCAAAGACGGCGTCCACCGCCACACCTGCCAGGCGTTTTTGCTCCTCCAGTGGGATACCCAGTTTCTCAAAGGTGCGGCGAATTTCCGGATCCACCTCGTCCAGGCTGGCAAGAGGCTTGCGCCGTTTGGGGGCCGCATAGTAATGAATATCCTGGTAATCAATCTGGCCGTACCTGATGTTAGGCAACCAGCGCGGCTCTTCCATCGTCAACCAATGGCGATACGCCCTGAGCCGCCATTCTAATAGCCACTCGGGTTCACCCTTTAGTCGCGAAATGGTGCGAATAATTTCCTCGTTGAGTCCCTTGGGGACCTTTTCCTCCTCTATATCGGTATAAAATCCCCACTCGTATTCGCGTTGTGTGAGTTGGGTAATCGTGGCGGTGTCGGTCGGCATAGGAAAAGCTCCCGAGTTTCAGGCTGGGGCGTAGTGCTCCGCATTATAGAGCTTAGAGTCGAGTGTCCTTGGTATTGGCCTCGGTTCCGTTCGGCGTTCCTGCCCTCGTGATAGCACGAACTCGTTTAGGAATCGCAAGGGCAAGTCTGTGCTATTTCGGCAGGACGCGCTTGCAGCTTAGAGGTACCAAGGGCGGTAATGAGCGTTGGCTGGCTCGAGGAAGGAAGTTCCTGCAAGGCCTGCTCTAGGCGCTGACGGATTTGGCAAGCTAAATCGCTGGGTGCTTGAAGTAAATCACTCAAGCGGAGTTGGTCCAGTGTGTGACGGAGCCAGGCTTCCAGAGTTTGCCACAAAGCGCGAAGACTACATTGCTGGACGCTATGGACGCAGGTCCCTTCGGTCTCCGTGCCGGCGTGCCGGCGACAGTAACCGGGTTCATCGTACAGAGGCTGTCCGAGGGCCCGCAGGACGCGGCCCAGGTGAATGTCTTCGGGCCGTTCAGTTAGACGGTAGCCTCCCGCGCGCCCGCGCAAACTCTCGACCAAGCCTTCCTGACGCAGCACCGCCAGGAGCTTGGCCACGTAGGGTTGAGACAGCCCTTCTGCTGCTGCAATTTCTGCGATGGTCAGCGCATGTCCCGGCGCTGCCGCCAATTGCAGCAGGCAACGCAGACCATACTCTTCTTGGGCCGTGATTTTCATGGCCGTCCCCTCTCGGCATACTCTATTGTAGGAACGTTTACTTTCTTGTCAACTATTGTGCGAAAAAATTTTTCTTGTTTTCATGTTTTCTTATCCTATTGCGCGACAAGATGTTACGGTGCTTATTTCCGGCAGCTTGCCTTCGGTATCCCCGGGTTGTCGCCCCATAACTGTGGCCAAGCTGCCCCTTGGTCGGTCCGAGCACGCAGTTGTCCTACAATGCCCTGGAATCCTGGTCCGAGGTTGCTCCGTCGAGTGAGCGAGTAGGGTTTGGCCGACGTGAGCCAAGCAATGAATGAGTCATGCCCCATTTTCCGCGACTAGCTTGCCAACCAAGCCAGCCAGTGACTCGAGACGAGGAACTTGTGTGCCAGCTTTCGCGCGTAGGTGTCAACCAAGACCAGCATGGAAAGGGCTCGGTTTGGTCAAAGCGAGCCTTCATATCGGACTTGGACACCAGGTAGCAAGCCCGATCCGGAGCTCATGCTACTCGGCCCATGCCTGTTTGTGTTCCCGCCGCTTCAAATAAGTTGAACCCTTTATCTACACGGGCTGTGCGCCGCGGCCCATGACCGCGTCAGTCTGCCCTATCCACTAGGTAGAGTTCGCGAGTTAGTGCCTAAACAGGCTGCGGATAATTTTTCGAGCCTTGGAATAGATATTCCGCTGTGGATACTGATGTAGCCACCGAACAAATCACGTTGCTACCGCTATATAGTCTCGATTCTAACCTAACTGGGCATATGTTTACAAAGAGGAAAAACCCCCACGCCACTTTAGCCAAGAAAGCTCCCGCTTCTCTTGCTCATATAGGGAAATATTTTACCCCCTGGAAGTGCGCACAGTTTTTCCCAGCTGCGCCTAGCGCCACGACACGAATTACCAGCAAGCTCTTGACATCGGAAGCCCCAAAATCAATGGCGGGATAGAGTATTGAAGACCTTACCGAGCGGCTCGCCAAGTGCGCTACTGGGCATAGTTGTGGCTACCTTTAGAAAACTCGAGGCTTTGCTTAGTTGCCGGCCGTTAATGGCCACATTGCTCACGATGGCTTTCGCGGTGTTCTTCCGTTGGGAGCCAGGAGGGAATTACAAGCGAAAGACCCAGGAAAGCCACTCGCCCGGCGACGGCGACGGAAAAGAGCCCGCCGCGAATTTGGGTCAGCCCATCTCAGGGGATATCTCGGGACAGCGGTGAGATGGTTACATCTTCGCGGGAGCCGCCTCTACTGAAAAAACAGGTACCAGAGGCATGCTGATTGCGAGTGATGATATTCCAGGAGCGGGCAAGTGTGCAAAAGCCGCCGGCATCTCAGGAGCCGACGAGCAAGGGAAAGAATCGCTGGTGGGATAGGCTCGATTCGTGAGTGCGGTGCCGCCGAGGTGCAGAGCGCTATTGCTCAGTCGGGGGTAATCTGATATAGTATAAATGTGTTCACTCAACAACTGCTTGCGGGTCTGGACGCGACCCGGGCAGTCATCCCCTGGACCGGGTCGGACATCCCACGAGAGCCAGAGTGCTGAGCGCATGCACCCAGAGAACGCATCATCCCGCATAAGCTGTGCCGCTATGATATCTCGCTGCGATAGTGAACATAAAATCACTATACGTGGAGCGCGGGCGGCCGTGCGCTCTGAGTTGAGTAGCCCTTGTTGCGGGTCGATTGATGCGGGAGAAGGGGCCTGGGGCGAGGCAGCTGGATATTTACGCGCTGGAGGCTCAGGAGGCGGGCGAATCGTGTTACATCTAGATATAGATGCGTTTTTTGCATCGGTGGAGCAGCTGGACGATGCGCGTTTGCGTGGTCGGCCTGTAGCAGTCGGTACGGGCGTGGTGGCCAGCTGCAGTTATGAAGCGCGGCAATGGGGAGTGTGCACGGCCATGCGTTTGAGTGAAGCACGGCAGCGTTGTCCGGAGCTGATCGTGGTTCCGGGGCGATATCCGCGTTATGAGGCGATTGCCCGACAGCTGCTGGAGATGTGTCAGCGGTTCACGCCGGTTGTAGAATGTGCGGCCCTGGATGATTTTTACCTGGATCTGGGGCAGGTGGAAGTTCGCGAAGGGGAATGCGTAGGGCGGCAGCTGCGCGAGTGGATGCGGGAAGTGTTACATTTGAGCCTTTCCATTGGTGGAGGGGCGAACAAGCTGGTAGCTCAGGTAGCCACGCATCAGGCGAAGCCAGGCCGACAAGTGCAGGTATTACCTGGCCGCGAACGCGCTTACTTAGCGCCCTGGTCGGTAACCATTCTGCCGGGCGTGGGGCCGAGCGCCGCCCGGCAATTGCATCGGTTAGGACTGCGCCAAGTAGGCCATTTAGCAGAAGTTTCAGGGCAGCTATTAGCCAGTTTGTTCGGCTGGTGGGGGCGCTGTTGGCATTGGCATGCGTTGGGGCTGGATCCGCGGCCGGTCTTGGCTCAGCGGGAACCGCAAAGTATCAGTCGGCGTACCAGCTTCGAGCCTCCCGAAGCCGACCCGGGGTTCCTTCGCGCCATGACGATTTACCTGCTTGACCGTGCAGCCAGCTGGATGCGATTTGTGCGACGGCGTGCAGCAGGTTTGGAGGTAGCTGTGCGGTATGGCGATGGCCAGTGGGCGATGCGGCGTTGGCGGTTGCGGCCGGCTACCGATGAAGATGCGGAATTACGGGCACACGCCCTGGAAGGTTTAGCGTATCTGCTGGAACGTCGCTTGCCGTTGCGGCTGCTGAGCGTCACGTTGCGCCCCTTGCATCGCTACGATGGGCAACTAGCACTTTTTTCCGATCCCCAGCAGCAACGACGGCAGCAGTTGCAACGATGCAAAGATGCGATCCGCCAACAGTTTGGCTTCCTGGCGCTGACCAGTGGGGCGGAGTTGGTGCTCTTGCAGCGGCTGGAACATGATCGGCATCGGCTGATCTTGCGTACTCCGTGCTTGACACGCTGAGGACACCGTAGGCTATGCCTGGGCACCTGGTAGCTTTGCACGTTCATAGCTGGTATTCATTGCTGGAAGGGGTAGATGCGCCAGAGCGTTTGTGGCAGCGTGCTGCGCAGTGTGGCTATGCGGCCCTGGCTTTCACCGACACGAATAACCTTTACGGTGCGGTACCGATCCACGAGCTGGCCTGGCGCTACGGCGTGCGTCCCATTTTCGGTGCCTGCTTGCGACAACCCGGCATGGGCTGTAGTGGAGTCCCCGCGACACGAGAGGCTACCACAGAGCGGCCAAAAGCCAGTGGACGAAAGAGCGTTTCCTTTTCGCCTTTGCGGCGGTGTACGGTGTTGGTTGCCGAACCCGTGGGCTATGCCCATTTGTGCACCATCCTAAGCCGATTGCATCTGGAATCGGTCGCGTTGAGCCAATTGTTGCAGGAGCACGCAGAGGGATTGCATGTGCTGGTGGATGATCCTCGTGGATTGGAAGTGTTGCGGCCGGTGTTCGGAGAACGTTTATGGGCGGAGCTGATTCGTCCGGGGCGCTCCGTGCGGCAGGAGCGTGCCTTGCTGGAAGCGGCGGCGCGTCAACGTGTGCGTGTAGTGGCCAGTTGGGCGGTTCATTTTGCCGAGCCGAGAGATTACGCACTTTTCCGTTGCCTCATGGCGGTGCGTCAACGGATGTTACTGGCTCGTGTACCTAAGCGTTTGGCGATCACACCAGAACACCACCTGGCCAGTGCGGAAGAAATCTGGCGGCGTTTTGCGGATATTCCCGAAGCTTTGGTCCATGCGGAACAACTGGCCGAACAGTGCCGATCGGACGTGCTTCCCCGTCAGCTGGTCCTGCCCGCGCCGCCTGCGTACTGGCAGGGCCTGCCGGAAGCAGAGGCCGCCTCAGCACTATGGCAACAACTGCGTAGCCGCTGTGACCAGGCCTTGGAAAGCCGCTATGGAGATTCCCCATCCGCCCGCGCCCGATTACAGCAGGAGCTGGCGATTATCGGGCAACGAGGCCTGGCCGGGTATTTTCTTGTGGTGCAGGAAATTGCTCAAGAAGCTCGCCGGCGGGGCTATCCGATGGCGTTACGCGGTTCCGCAGGAAATTCCCTGGTGTGTTACCTGCTGGGCATTACCGATATTGACCCACTGCGTTATCAGTTACCCTGGGAACGCTTCCTGCACGCTGGGCGAGCTGACTTGCCTGATATTGACCTGGACTTTGACTGGCGGGTGCGTGATGCGATGCTGCAATGGGTGTGCGCACATTTTGGGGAACGCCATACGGCTCAGATCAGTTCCCACTTATTTTTCCAACCGCGTTCTGCTTTTCGAGAGGCGGCCAAGATATTCGGCCTTTCCGGGCCACAGATAACGCAACTGCTGCAGCGGCTGGAATCTCGCCTGGAAGATGGGCTGGCTGCCGGTGAGGGTGCAACCTCGCAAAAGGCCTGGTTGCTCCAGTTGGCGCGGATCGGCCAAGGCATGTTACCTCCTGCTGCCTGGGCGCAGCTGTGGTCCGTGGCCCGGCACCTTCTGGGCCGACCCCATCATCTTTCGCTGCATCCTGGGGGCATCGTATTGACCCCTGATCCGTTGTGCCGGCATGTGCCACTCCAGCGTGCCCCGAAAGGGGTGGTTATGACCCAATTCGATAAGGATGGGGTGGAGCGGATCGGGCTGGTGAAGATTGACCTGCTGGGAAACCGTGCCTTGGCTACTGTGGCAGAAGTGCGCCGCCTGCTCGGGACGACGCCAGACATCTCGGAACGTGATACGGCCACTTTACAACTCCTGCAACGCGGCGATACCCTGGGAGTCAATCAACTGGAATCCCCAGCCATGCGCCAGCTCCTGGTGCAATATCAACCGCACCATCGAGACGAGCTGATTCATGTGCTGGCGCTGATTCGGCCGGCTGCCGCTTCCGTAGGAAACAAGGAGGTTTTTTTGCGGCGTCGGCGGGGCCTCCAACCGCTTCCAGCATTGCCGCCGGCACTGGAAGCCATCTTGCGCGACACCTGCGGCTTGATGATTTTCGAGGACCAAGCACTTTTGGCCATTCAGGCAGTTACTGGTTGGCCTGCGGCAGAAGCCGACCATTTACGCAAGGCCATCAGCGAAGGCCTTACCGAGGAACAAGCACTCGCCTGGTGGCATCGCTTGCTGCAGGCATGCCAGGAACGGGGCTTGCCGAAGGAAATAGCCGAATTTCTGTGGGGCCAATTGGCTCGTTTCAACGCCTACTCTTTCTGTAAAAGCCACGCCGTCAGTTACGCCCTACTGGCCTGGGAGGCTGCTTGGTATAAGGCGCACCACCCCTTGCAGTTCTGGACGGCCGCCTTGAACAACAACCTGGGCATGTATCCGCAGTGGGTGTACGTAGAAGCTGCCAAATGGTCTGGAATTCGCCTGTTGCCGCCGTGTGTGAATCGTTCCGCCCTGGAATGCTGCATCGAGGGTAACGCTATTCGTGTTGGCCTGGGCAGCATACGGGGAGTGCCGCGTACTGCTTTGCTGCAATTACTGCAGGAGCGGCAACGCCGCGGGTCATTCACCGACATTCGTGACCTTTGCCGCCGAGTAGCTCTGGGTCCAGAGGCTCTGGCACGGCTCATCCAGGCAGGAGCGTGCGATTTTATGCAATTGCCCCGTGAAGAAATCTTCCTCGAGCTGGCACTCCAGCAGCGAGGGGCCGACGATATTGCCTTGTTTCGCGGGCATGTGCACCCGGCAGTGCCCCATCTTCTCCCCCGTGCATACCTGCGCCTTCCCCAGCAGCGACAGAAACTAGTGACCGCCCTATGTCAATGGGAAACCCTAGGCATGGTGCTAGCACTGCCGCTCATGGCGTTGTTCCGTCCGCTGGTACCGGCTGGTGTCGCGGACAGCCGGGCCCTGACTCAACCGCCAGGCACCACCCTGACCCTGGCAGGTCTAGTCGCCGCTACTCGTATCGCTCCCACTTCTCAGGGTAAAACTATGCAATTTCTCACGCTCGCGGACGAATGGGGACTGGTGGAAGTTACTCTCTTCCCCGATGTGAGTCCATTGATCCCCAATCCCGTTCTCGGTCCCTATTTGGTCACGGGTCGCATCGAGGATCATCTTGGCGCCCGCACACTCACCGCCACCCAATCACCTACCTTGCTCACCACCTCCCACCCCGATACTCATGCTCCCGAGCACGCGAACCCCTAATCTCACCATGACTGCATCAAGGAAAGCGATCTTCGAGCAAGTGCCTCGCCCTTGCACTATTGCTCGCCCGGCAAGCCGAGAACCGTCGTTATCTGACTGCCGCAGACCTCGGCAAAACACGGACGTTGGCACAACGATGCAGGCATTCTCTGCAACTAGTTTTTGGAAACCTCTCAAGGAAATCAGTAGTTGTGCGATGCCAATATGGGGAACTGACCCGCACTGCTAATCGGCAGTTAGTGAGGGCGGCGGGATTCGAACCCGCGACCTACGGATTAAAAGTCCGTTGCTCTGCCTGCTGAGCTACGCCCTCGTTAGGGCTTTCTCTAAAGCGCGGTTCGGAGGAGCCAGCGGCAAGGTTCGTGCACGGGTGAGTCGGTCGGCTCGGCGCTGATTCCTTTAGAGGTCCCGTTTGTCGGAGCTGCCTGGTGCCGCAAGCCTCCGATGGCCCAGCAACCAACATCAGGTGCCGCTCTGCAATGGCGAATGTCAAAGAGCTTGCCGAGGCATGAAGACTGCATGCGCCTTGGTGATTGCCTAGCATCGGCAGATTTGCCTCGTCGCCTGGCGATCTCGACCGCGTTGCCAGGGTTTCCATTCGACGGCAGCCACTGCGCCTAGGCTCCTTTCAGCGAG
>BEIM01000021.1 GCA_002898995.1 bacterium HR36 | reverse complement strand
AGATCAAGGTCGCACCCTTGCGAAATTGCAGGGAATCGAATCCATGCTGCTAGCTGCTATGGCACATTCAGGGCCCGACATTACGTCGACGGTGCAAACCGGCCTAGGCTGGTTCTATACCATTCTGGCTGTCAGCAACGCTGCCTTTGCCTGGTATTGGCAGCGGCAATTGAAAAGGCCATCCTCCTTCGAAGACCAGGCGAACCAGGAACAGACTTACTCCGAAGAACAGCGGCGTGCCGCCCTCTGGGCCTCGCGGTTCTGGTTAGGCGTGGGCTGCGTGGCGGCGCTGTTGGCGGTTGTGTATTTCCTGCATATCGGGCCAGTGCTCCCTTTGTGGATTCGCAACACCATTGACGCCGGGCTCAGGCGGGGGCTGGAAACTCTGGGATTGGTGGGACGGGTCAATTTCGCGATCCGTTTGCCCTTGCTGGTTATTTACTGGCTGGCATTGCTGCTCTTGATCGTAGATGCGACGATGAACGTCCTGGGGCGCGAGACACGACAGCTGGCCCAACAATGGTTCGGCGCTTTGGTATTCGGCCTAGATCCCATTCGCCGACTGACTGCCTGGTTGCTCTTAGTCAGTGCTACCTCGCTTCTCCTGGATGGGCTGGGGCCAGTCAATTATTTCTTCCTCTCCGTAGCAGTGTTTGCCGCGTTTTATCTGTGGCGCGAATTCCTCGCGCGGGTCAACGTGGGCTGGGCTGTGCTGATGATTTCGCTGTTTCTGGGTGGGTTGGGCATGACCGATTACGATTTCCGCCAGATCATCATCAAGCCTGACAATGTGCCCATCGTGGGTATGGTGTATCTGGTGGCGTTTTTCAGCTGGTTCGCGTTGCGGCGGGCAGTCATCAATGATCAGCGCATCGCCCAGGGATTGCCCACGCTCGAAAAGGAAGAGGAGGAAAAAGTTCTGGTTTGGCCCGACCTCGTGTACACGGAACTGATCTGTATGGTGATTGTTACGGTGGTGCTCATCATCTGGTCGGTGGGTTTGCCCGCTCCCTTGGAACAACCTGCCGCCAGTGCCAAGACGCCCAATCCGTCGAAAGCCCCGTGGTATTTCCTCGGCTTGCAGGAAATGCTCGTGTACTACGATCCCTGGCTGGCCGGGGTTGTCTTTCCCTCGCTCATCATCTTCGGTCTGATGGCCATTCCGTACATTGATTTCAACCAGAAGGGGAATGGCTATTTCACTTTTGCGGAGCGGCCGTTCGCTATCGTTACCTTCGGTTTCGGTTTTATCGTGCTGTGGGTAACGCTCATTTTCCTGGGCACGTTTCTGCGCGGCCCGAACTGGAACTTTTTCGGCCCCTTTGAGACCTGGACGAAAAGCAAGCTCGTTCCGCTCAACAACGTGGACCTGTCCGAATACTTTTGGGTGCGCATGTTGAACATAGTCTGGCCCACCCCGGCCAGTGGTAGAGTGATTTTGATGCGGGAGTTGCCAGGGATCATCTTGGTGTTGTTGTACTTTCTCGTCTTGCCCCCACTATTGGCGAAAACCATCTTCCGCCAGTTTTTCATTCGCATGGGCTTTGCCCGCTATTTTGTGATGGTCAACCTGCTCTTAGTCATGGCAGCCCTGCCCATCAAGATGATTCTCCGCTGGGCATTCAACCTGAAATACATCATCGGCATCCCCGAATATTTCTTCAACATCTGACGGCGCCTTGGGAGCCGCCACGCTTGACCAACAAGCCACTGCTGACCTGGGGCCGGCCTAGTCACTGACTAACTAGCGAAAAGCACAGACCAACCCGTGAGGGAGGAAGATGGCAGCGCTGGATCAAACCTACCGCGACCAACGCAAGCTGGATATCCTCTTTGGCCTGTCGTGTGTGGCGCTGCTGCTGGCAACGGTGGTCATGCTGGCAGTGGATCACCGCCGCGAATGGAAACAGTGGCAGCGCCTGAGCCGCCAGGTCGAGGTGGAATTGTTGCAACAGCAGGCTGATAGCGACCTCCAACGCAATCAACAAGAGTTTGACCAGCTGAAACAGCAATTCCGCGAAGCGCTGGCGCAATATGGCGGAGCTTCCGTGGACATCAACCTGGAACCGCGCGCCTTCCTGGAACTGGCAAAGCGCCTGGTAAACACGGCGGAAAATGAGCAGATTCGCAAGATTCGGCAGAAGCTGGAACGAGAAGGGATTCGCGAAGCGGTGTTCCGGCTGCGGATACGTCTCAACGAACAAAAGGCAGTGCGCGATTCCCTGATCAGCCAGCGCGACGCCGCCTACGCCCAGGGGCTGCCTGCCGCTGTCGTCACCGAACTCGAACAGCGCGTTCGCGACAAGCAGGCGGAAATTACTAAGATGGAGGACGAACTAGACCGACTCAATCGGCAACTGGAACACGCCGAGGCCGAGATTAACCGCGAGCGTGAACCTTTGCAGCGCATCTACGGCCAGATGGAAGCCAATCTGCGGGAGTACGATCGGCTCGTCCGCTTGCGGGAACAGCGGGCTTTGACCTGGGATGCGCGGTTTCGTGCCTGGCCGATCGTTGACGCCTTCGCCTCGCCGTTCAAAATCCGCCAGGATGTGCCTGATGGTCTGCTGATTGATTACAACTTCAAGCAAGTGCAGCGCGTGGATCGCTGCGCAAGCTGTCATACCAACATAGACCGCCTCGGGTTCGACAAAAACCGCCTTGCTTCGCTCAAACACAACAAATTGAGGCCAGCGGAAATTGCCGTGCTCTGCAGCCATCCGCGTCTCGAGTTGTTTTTGGGCTCGAACAGCCCGCATCCGGTGGAAAAGTTCGGCTGCACCATCTGCCACGCCGGTCAAGGCGGTTCTACCTCATTCAATTTCGCTTACCATTTCCCAGACACGGGCAAGACCGATGGCCGCAAACCCGAAAGTTACCCCGACAAGTATGAACGCTGGGAAGCGGAGTATCACTGGCATCCCAGTCTGCATCCGAATTTTCTCTGGGATTTCCCGATGGTGCCGATGCGTTTCATCGAATCCAGTTGCCTGAAGTGTCACCACGAGGTCCTGGACTTGCAACGCAGCGATGGCCGCGAAGAAGCGCCGCAATTGCTCAAAGGGTATCGCCTAGTGCGCGAGCTAGGATGTTTCGGATGTCAGGAGATTAGCGGATACAAGGCAGGACGGCGGGTCGGTCCGGATGTGCGTCTGGAACCGTATCCCCCGCTGGAGGAGTTGCCGCCGGCCGAGCGCAGCTATCTGCTGAGTACTCTGAGTGAGCCTCCTGGCACGCTGCGCAAAGTCGGTCCTGGTTTGCGGCTCATTCACACCAAGCTAAGCCCAGAATGGGTCGCCCGTTGGATTCGTTCGCCGCGCTCCTTCCGCTACGACACGCGGATGCCGCACTTCTTCGGCCAGCACAATAACACGCCTAACGGTCTCTCCGATTACCAGCCCCATGGCGCCAGCCAGTTGCCTGATAAGGAAAAGGGCTATCCCGACGCCGAAATCCAGGCGATGACGTTTTACCTCTTTTTCGAAAGTCGGCGTTATGAAAGCCGTGTCTTGCAAACACATCAGGCGGCCGCGGTCGAAAGTCGCTTACGCGAATGGCAGCGTGCTCTGGCGGGTGTAACGGATGGCCAGGATCTTTATGCTCCCGAGTTGCCCGAATCAGCCTCCCCAACCGAACTCGTCGAACGCCTTCTAGACAGCACAGATCCGCAACTGTACAAGCGCCTGCATAAGAAACAGGTAAGACCTGTGTACCAGGAAATCGAGGAGCGGTTGCGCGTTCTGGAGCACAGCCGCAAATTGCTCGAGCATATGCCGTATCCGTTGGGCGAAAGTGGCCGACAGAAACCTTATCCTCCACCGGAATTGGCCCACTACCAACCGAATCCCGCTCGGGGAGAAAAGCTCTTCGCTTTGCGGGGCTGCCTCGCCTGCCACACTCACGATAAGCCCAGCCTCCGCGTGTACAACGAAACCGGCCGGCTCATCAGCGACAGCGATTTCGGCCCGAACCTGACCCAGCTTAGGTCGAAATTTGCCGGCAATCCAGAGGCGGCCAAGTGGCTGTACAACTGGCTCACCAATCCGAGAGCATATTCGCCGCGGACGCGCATGCCCAAGCCGCAATTCCGCAGCGATGCCAGCGATCCGCTTGCCGAAGCCAAGGAAAAAGTAGACATCATCGCCTGGTTGCTGAGCGACGACACCCCGCCAAGCTTGCGCGACAAACACGCTTTGGCCTGGGAAGAGGTTAAGGTGGAAGCTTCCGATGCGGCTGTCGCAGGTCTGGTTCGGATGTACCTGGAGGCCAACAAATCGCTAGCCCGAGCGGCGGTAGAGCGCGGTATCAAGGGAGAGTTTACCAAGGACGATCTGGCAGGTTTGCGGCCCAGCGCGGATGAGTGGGTGTTGCTCAGCCCGCAGGCTATGTCCAGCGAAATGGCCTGGAAAAACCTTGACACACAGAAACGTTTGCTTTGGTATTTGGGCCGTAAGAGCATTGGCCGCTACGGTTGCTATGCGTGCCACGACATTCCCGGCTTCGAGCAAGCCAAGCCCATTGGCACGCCGCTCAATGATTGGGGCAAGAAAGACCCCGAACAATTGGCCTTTGAGCAAATCGCATCGTACCTGAAGGACCACTTCCAGCTGGCGCGAAGCCTGGCGAGTGGCCATAGCGCATCAGCGGTACACAAACACTCCCCGTCGGCCAAGGACGATCCTTTCTTCCGCTACGATCCCTTCTATGAAGACGTGGTTGCTATGGGCCGGCGGGAAGGCTTCCTGTACCAGAAGCTCCGTGAACCACGGAGTTACGACTACGGTCGGCTCAAAGATCGGCCCTACGAAGAACGGCTCCGCATGCCGCAATTTCGCTTCAGCATCACGCGACCAACGGAGCAGGAATGGCAGGCATTGCAAAATCCTGAAGACCCAGAGAATGCCAAAATCATCGAGGCCTACTACCAACGCGCCTTCCGCGAAGAGGAGGAAGCGATCGAGGCTGTGATGACGTTTATCCTGGGCCTGACAGCGGAAAATATCCCGCAGAAATTTGTCTACCGGCCGAGCCAGGATCGCCTTTACGAAATCCGCGGCACTGAGTTGCTGGAGCGGTATAACTGTATCGGCTGCCACGTGGTGAAGCCTGGCCGCTTCGTTATTCGCCCCGACGCGCGGAGCTTCGGCGATCGCACCGTGCTCGAAGACCTACGCAGTTTGTGGAAACCGCACAATGATGACTTGCGGAAAGACCATCCCTTCATCGAACACGGTGCCTGGAACAAATTGAACGGTCCTATCTTCAGCGAGCGCAGCGCAGGTATTGTTTATGGCCTGCCTGTCTGGTTCAGTGAAGCGGAGCGCGACCCCGACACCAATCAGCGGATCATACAATTGGAACTGTACGAAGCCTTCCGCTTCCGCCAGAGCGATGGCAGTACCATGACCGTTCCCGCCGGCGCCCGCCTAGTGGTGTTGGAAAACGGTCTGGCGGAAGTAACGCCGATCTCTGGCGGGCAATTCGCGGAAATCTTGGCACGGTTGCAAACCCGACCCGAGCTAGCCGACACCCCGCAGCGCCTCCACTTGCGCGATGACCGTGGCCGCATTCTCGGCAGTGGACCGCCTTTGCTACTGCGCGAAGGCCAGAAAGTGCAACCAGACTGGTTGTTGGAGTTCTTGCGTCAGCCGTATGCGATGCGGCCGCCGGTTGCGAATTACGTGCGGATGCCGACCTTCGACCTCAGCCTGGAAGAACGTCAGGCGTTGGTCAACTATTTCATCGCCGTCGATCGCTTAAATAATCCGCAACTGGGCCTGGACTATGCCGTGCTACCGCCACCCCAGCGCGATCCTGCTGAACAGGCGCGGCTGCGGCAGCAGTACGTACGCTTGCTGGAACGCATGCTGCAAAGCGAAACCGCCGTTCCCAGAGCCAAGAAGTCGGACGCTGCGGCAGGGAACAGCGATTACTTCAACGTCGGCTGGGCTATTTTGCGCAACCGCAGTTATTGCCTGAATTGCCACCATGTCGGACAAATCGCCACCGTCAATACCGACCCCAGAAGCATGGGGCCGGACTTGGCCCTGGCGCCGTATCGGTTGCGGCCGGAGTATGTGGAGCGCTGGGTTGCCAATCCGCAGCGATTCTTGCCGTACACCCTGATGCCGCCTTATTTCCCCAACGACCCGAACTATCCGGAAGCGGAGCGTCTCATCCGCCAGGCTCAGTCGCGGCGGGCGTTAGATGCCCTCGGATTCGGCCTGGGATACAATGCCTCCCAGAGCTGGGCTTTGTCCCCGATTGACCGCGTTCGCGCCGTCCGCGACGCTTTAATGAGCTGGGGCTTCCTGGAGAATCCGCCGGCTTCGGCCCTCGAAGCGGGGCCACCTCGATTCACGCTCAAAAATGGCGGCGCTCCGTCGGCTAAGCCATCTCCTTCGCCTACAGTAAAGTAAACCATCGCCATTGGCTATTGCAACGGAGGTAAACCATGCGCTATCTGCTCCGCACAGCGTCCCCATACTTGCTGGGCCTGACCCTGCTTACCAGTGCCATGCTCCTATTCGCCGCACTGTCCGATCCATCCGTGCTCCATGCTGCCTTGCAGCAGGGTTGGGGAAACATTACCGGCCAGGTGGTGTATCAAGGCGATCCCTTGCCCGAACGCAAACCTTTCCCAGACGTCAAGGAACCCGCCTGCCTGGAAAAAGGACAATTGCTTTCGGAAGTCTGGGTCGTTGACCCGAAGACCCGCGGGGTCCGCTGGACAGTAGTGTTTTTGAAACCAGCCAAGGGTCAAATCTTGCCCGTGCACCCGGCTTTGCAAAAGCCCGCCAGCGATTTCGCCACCATTGATCATCCCACCTGCGCTTTCTATCCGCACGTGGTAACGATGCGCGTCGGTCAAAAACTGCTGGCGCTCAACCCGATGCCCATCGCTCACAACGTCGTGATCACTGGCTTTCGCAACAATTTCAACATCCAGCTGCCGCCTGGTGGCAAACACGTGTTCGACTTGCAACCCGAGACCTATCGCCCGCTGCCCGTCAAGTGTGGTGCCCATCCGTGGATGAGCGGGTATTTATGGATGTTCGATCATCCGTACTTCGCCGTGACCGACGAAACCGGCCATTTCACCATCAAGAACGCGCCAGCCGGCACCTGGAATCTCGTGGTCTGGCATGAGGCCATCGGTTATCTTGGGGGCGCCGCAGGCCGCGACGGCAAGCCGATCGAAATCAAAGCAGGCGAAACTACCGACCTCGGCAAAATCGAACTCAAGCCCACGCAATAGCACCTACCGCTTTACAATGTCCGCCTTCCATCCCCGAACACAGAGGAGTAGCCATCTATGACCAAAACACAAGCCGCAACGCTGAGCCTGCTTATTGGACTCCTGTCCCTCGGACTTGCCTTGCCCGGATGTCGAGGGAGTAAGCCCGAGCAAAAAACAGAACAAGAGAAACCTTCTCAGGACACGGGAAAACCAAGCACGCCGGTTACCATTGAGCCAGCTGGTTATGCGAAAGCTATCGTCGGCCGCGTTACTTATGGCGGTCCAGAAGCAGAGGCCAAGGTCATCTATGTACCGACCAAACTCGAAGACAAAGGCGATTGCCCGAAGGAGGTTCCCGGCCAGGGCTGGTATGTGGATCGGTCCAAAGACAAAAAAGGCGTTCGTTATTCGGTAGTTTACGTGCGGGCGGCAACGGGATACCGTTTGCCCCCACTCGAAAAGCTCGAAAGGCCCGAAAAGGATCCCGAGTTTGTGGAGCTCCGCCAACCGCATTGCCAGTTTGAGCCGCGCGTCGTGCTCGTGCCACCCATGTCCAAACTGCAGGTTTGGAATGATAGCGATAAAGGGCATAAGCCGATTGACCATGATTCGAACATCGCCGGTTTGCAACCTGTGCGTTTGAAACCTGGCGAGCATCGCGATCTGGATATTCCCGCTAGCGACCGTGAACCCCGCGCGGTAACCTGCGGTATTCACAGTGGTTTCATGCGCGCCTACGTTTGGAAATTCAGTCACCCTTATGCCGCCGTGAGCAATGACAACGGCGAGTACCGCATCCCACATGTCGTAGTGCCGAAAGAGGGGAAACTAGAGCTGTGGGTCTGGCACGAAATGTTGGGCAAATCTAAGAAAGTGCAAGACCTCACGCTCAAGCCTGGCGAAGAAACCACGGTGGACATCACCCTGCCGTAAACGCGAAGTAGGGCTGCTCGGAGTCAAGCTGCGGCAGTTCCCATTTCCGATATGCGCTCGCCAATCGAGCACCAGGAGCGGTGGGCATAAGCCCACCGTGAATTTTGGAGACATGACTGCAACGGAAACCGCTTTCAGCTAAGCATTACGTCCCCGGCAGCGCGCATTGCACACTCATCCGAGCACCGCAGGCTATCGCGAACGCGCTACACGCAAAGGGCGGCAAAAAGCGGGTCGTGCAACCAACTCGCATCCGTTGGGATCGAATTTGAGCATTGTGTCTTCGGAAGCGCGGTTCCCGATCCACGGCGAGCTGAGGCTGGCCGCTCCTGTATCGCGCAGGAGAAGCGATGGTGCAGAACGAGATGCTTCGCGGCTCAATGCACTAGCGGCGTGTGGCCGAGGGTGCTGCAAAACAGAAAAGATGCCGGCGTCCGCGAATAAATAGGCGTCCATCTGCTATCGCTGGCGTCGCAAATACCTGTTCGCCAAGCCGTCCTCGGCCGAGCAAGCGGAAGACCGGGCTAGCCGCCCATACAAACACCTCGCCTTCTTCATTTACTGCGTAGATGCGATCGCCTGCCAACACTGGCGACGCCGAAAAGCTACCACCGCCTTCCAAGCGTTCCATCCAGACTCGCTCGCCATTGTCTGCGCGGATGCAGCCAGCGATCCCAGCATCGTTGACGAAAAACACGTATTCCTCCCAAGCCAGCAACGTCGGCACGTAGGGCAGGAAACGTTTGTTTTCCCAAGCGACGTGTGAATCGGGAACGGAACCTTTATCGCCGGGGCGTAACGCCACCGCATGCCGCGCTCCGCCACCATCACCGCTGGTGGCGATAATCAAACCGCGGGCGAAGATCGGCGAGCTGACCGTACGTAAGGGCATGCCATCGAAACGCCATTCCCAGTGCCAGATTTCGTGGCCGGTGTCGGGATTATAAGCGGTGATGCCTGCGGTGCTGGCGACGATCAGTTCCGTGCCTCGGCCAGGCCGCTGCAGGATAAACGGTGTCGAATAGCAAGCGCGGAAAGGTTTTCTAGGAGTTTGCCAGAGCGGTTTGCCCGACTTCGCGTCCAATGCTTGCAACACGGAGGTCCCGTCCTGGTCATTAGCCACGATCACCTTCCCTTGGTGGACGATAGGCGAGTGGCCGGCTCCATGTTGGCTGGTGTAAGGACCGAGGTCGTGTTCCCAAACGGTTTTGCCGGCAAAATCGCACGCCAGCAGCGTATACCTTTCGCCCGTCCAGAACAGCGCGTACACGCGCTCGCCGTCGGTCGCAGGCGTGTTAGAGGCGAAGGTATTTTTGCGATGCTTGGGAGCGGCTTTGCCCTGCCACTCCCGCTGCCAGACGATTTGCCCTGTGTGCGGTCGCAAACAGAGTAAATAGCGTTGCCGTCCATCGGCGCTGGCCGATTGCACGAACAGGTAATCCCCCCACACCACCGGCGAAGAATTACCTTCGCCCGGCAAAGCCATTTTCCAAGTAGCTTCGTCCGGGCCTTTCCAAGAAATCGGGAGGTTGGTGTCTGGGGCAATGCCTTCGCCGTTGGGCCCGCGGAATCGGGGCCACGGGGCAGCGTTCATTGCTCCGTTCGCCCAGATCACAATGATTGTCAACACGCTAGCCAGGCAGGATAAGCGGAGTGAGGCCATACGCGATTCTCCTCGAGCTTTGGTTGGCCCGTGGTGGGATGGAGGTTTCAGCTAGTCAGCGCAACGTCAGCATTGTATCCCCTTGAATCGTTTCGTGCCAGCGGGGCCATGCGGATTATGCTGCGATCGAAAATGTCGGCCCAGAACGCAAGTTCCATGGCGTGGGTATCCAAACGGGTAATGCGGGCAAGGAATTCCGGCAAAATGTGAGCTATACTCGCAAGGGGAGGTACGCACTGGGACGTCAAAGAAAGCCGCCGATCCGTCTCTAACCGAGCACGGCACTGCTCAGGGCTTGCGGATTTCTGAACATGCAACAGCGCATTCTGCTGGGCCGCTACGAACTGCTTCACGAGATTGGCAAAGGCGGCATGGGCCGCGTTTTTTTGGCCCGCCAACTGGATTTGCCGCGCCAGGTCGTGATCAAGCTGATGCGCGAGGACGTGGCCCATCAACCTGAGTTTCGCCAGCGCTTTCAACAGGAGATGTATTTGCTGGCCCGGTTCCAGCATCCTTACGCGGTAACGCTTTATGATGCGCACTTAGACACCCCAGAAGGCCCTTGCCTGGTGATGGAATATGTGCGCGGTCAACCGCTGGATGAGGTGCTGAAGCGGGAGAAGCATTTTCTGCCGGGGCGTGTGGGACGTTTGCTCGGGCAACTTTGCGAGGTCTTGCAAGCCGCCCACAATTGTGGCATCCTGCATCGAGATTTGAAACCGTCCAACATCATGCTGGTCGAACCCGACACCCCTTACGAAAAAGTAAAAATCCTCGATTTCGGTCTGGCGGAATTGTTCCGCTGGGTGGGGAGTGCGGCGGCCCTGGGGGAAGAGACGGCACTGGTGGGCACGCCCAACTACATGAGCCCCGAGCAAATCCGCAACGAACCGCTTGACCATCGCGCCGACATTTACAGTCTCGGCGTGGTGGTTTATCAGATGTTGACCGGGCGGTTGCCCTTTGAAGGGGAATCGGCGATGGAGGTACTGCTGGCGCACACGCAGGAAACACCGCCACCGCTCTCCCAGCCGACATTGCCTGTTCCACCAGCTATCGAGCAGGTCATCCTGAGCTGCCTGGCCAAACGTCCCGAAGACCGACCGAGTTCAGCCTGGGAGTTGAATCAGCGGTATCAGCAGGCCCTGCTCGAGGCACAGGACGCGCCGGCGACGAGTGCACCATCGCCAAACGACACGTACAATCGCACCGCTACCGAGGCACTTCCCATCAGTGGCTCGCGGCCACGTTCACCATTTTCCAAACGCTACGTGATCGAAGCCTGGGTGCCGCAAGCCTTAGCCACGTACAAGATTCAAGGCTTTGTGGCTGACGTCAGCGGCGAGTTGGGCCTGGTCGAGGAAAATCACCTGGTGCTGCGCTTGGGCGGAAAGAATACTCCCTACGACGTTGGTCAGCAAGGCGGCCTGCTAAAGCGCTGGCTCGGCCGTGCTTCCCGACCATTCGAAGCGGAGCTTTTTCTGGAAAATCTGGACAGTCACGGTTCACGGTTGCGGATCAGTGTTGTCATCAGCTATGTCGGTCGCCTGCCACTACCCCGTTGGCAGGAATATTGCGACAAGATTTTGCAGGACTTGCGGGGTTACTTAATCGGCCAAACCATTAGCGTGCCGGGGCGCTAGGGCAGGAGCAAATTTGACCGGCGCTTGGTTTGTAGGAACCCTGCTTGCCGAGGGCATAGGTTTCGGAGATAATTTCCACCGACCCAGAATCCCACCGCATTTTCCCACCGCTAAAGGAGCCCTCTCCATGCTGAACCGTCGAGATTGGCTGGCCTGGGCAACCAGTGGACTGCTTGCTGTCAGCCATTTCCCATGCGGATTGGCCCAGGAAAAAGCCAAACGCAAGAAGCGCGTCCTGATGTTTACCAAATCGAGTGGCTTCGAGCACAGCGTTATCCGTCGCAGCAAGCCTGACCAGCTCAGCCACGCAGAAAAAATTGTCACTGCCCTTGGCGAACAGCATGGTTTCGAGGTCGTCTGCACAAAGGACGGGCGTGTCTTCATCCCCGAGGAAATCGCCAAGTACGATGCGTTTTTCTTTTACACCACAGGCGATTTGACCCAGCCCGGCAACGACAAGAACCCGCCTATGTCACCCGCAGGTAAGAAGGCGTTTCTGGACGCTATTCATCAGGGCAAGGGATTCATCGGCTCCCACTGCGCTGCCGATACTTTCCATTCGCCGGGCAAACGCGACGAAAACCAACCGCCCGAGCAACGCGATCCGTACATTGTTATGCTCGGCGGCGAGTTTATCGTGCACGGCGCCCAGCAAAAAGCACGCATGCACGTGGTGAGCAGGCCATTCCCTGCTCTCAAAGGAATTGACGAGTTCATCCTCTACGAAGAATGGTACGCCCTGAAAAACTTCGCTCCCGATCTGCACGTCATCCTCGTCCAGGACACCCAGGGAATGCAGGGGGCGATGTATCAGCGGCCGCCCTTCCCGGCCACTTGGGCACGGCCATACGGCCAGGGACGGGTCTTTTACACTTCGATGGGGCACCGCGAAGACGTGTGGACTAACGAAACGTTTCAAAAAATCCTAGTCAGCGGGATTTTGTGGGCCCTGCGGGAGCTGGACGCCGACATCCGACCAAACATTCACGAGGTCACGCCCAAAGCCAGCGTGCTGCGAGGCTGAACCGAAACAGTTGCGGCACAAAAGGCAAGATGGCTCAGCCCCATACGCCGTCGTTACGCGCGTGTCCGCCTGTTGGAAACGCGCAGCTTTATTGCGGTGGGCTTCGGTCATTTCGGTATGTTGCGGTATGGCCGGCTGTAGCGTGGGCTGCCCGCGGGTTTACTCGGTACGGGATTGGCAGGGGCCGGATGCAGTTGTTCGGGCTCCGGGAGGGTCGGAACTGTTTGCGTACTTGGGGCTGAGCTCGCGCTGGCCGCGTTACTGTTTTCGACCGTGTTTCGGGCGTCGTCGGCTGGCACAGTCGTCTGCGGAACTATATCACTCTCGGCGGGTCGCACTCCGCAGATGACCCCGTAGGCTTTCATCCGCTGCCCCAGCCATTCGATGGCTACTGGCAGAATCCGCTGCGCAGTGGCGTCGTTATGCGTGCCGATCACATCTACATGCACGCGCGGTCGTAGGCCTCGCGAACGCGCATAGTAGATGAAGCTTTCTGCCTGAGCGTTGAAGTTGAATTCATCTCGGCCGGCATAGCCGACGAACGTTTCGAGCTGGCCGGGTGCCACGCGGAAGCGGTCGAGCAGCTCGATGGGATTTTCCATACCCGCACACACGATCGCGTAGCAATCGTCGCCGAAGACGGGATGGTAGATTTCTTCGACACGAATTTTGATCAAGCCGTGGGCGAAACAGGCCAGCACTTCCTTGCCCTCGAGCAAGCTGTTGCGCCAGCCCCAGTTGAACGGATCGAAACAAGCCCGGGGGTCTCCGCGCTCGCTCATCCAGCGCACGTTCAGCGGCGCCAGAATCCCGGCCACGAAGCGGAATTTGTCGCGGTGCTTGATCGCCAGGTTGTACGCTCCGAATCCACCCAGCGACACTCCGAATACCGCGTGATATTCCGGCTCGGGCATGATCGGGAATCGGCTGGCCACAAATCCCACCGCATCCTGCAATACCCAGTCCTGAAAATCTCCTGCCCGACCGTTGATAAAGAAACTATGCGGGCAGATCCGACCACCGCATTCATCGGTGCGCCCATCGGGTGCGACAATGATGCTCGCCGGCAACTTCCCTCTGACAATGGCCTGGTCGAAATAATGCGCCACGCTCAGAAACTCTTGTTCGTCGTTCCACAGGCCGTGCAGATACACAATCAGCGGGTACACCTGGCTCTGGCGGTAATGCGGCGGCAGATACACGTATAAGTCCCGGCGACTGGCCAGGGCATACGACCAGATGCGGCGATCCTGGCCGTGATTGCGGGTGAAATCGAGGATCCGCCCCTGCAGCGGATGGTTGGCCAGTTGCAAACTATCGGGCAACACGTCTTTGCTGGTGTAGTAACGCTCTGCGTCCGCCACCTCCAGCATGGTCAGGCTTAGCGCAATTACCCCTACCCCGAGCATTATTCCTTGCCGAGACACGCTTTGTTCCTCCCGAAGAGATCCTGAGCGCCAATCTCCTCGGCACCAGCGCTAACGCCACGCCAGTCAAACCCTCACTGTCCGCAAGCCTGGCCCTGCTCCCAACGGTAAACTGTAGCGATTTTGCCGATATTGCGTGGCTCAGGACCCGCTCGCCGTGCTAGCTAGTGCAACGCGGCCTTTGCTCGCCGCTGTGACCGCGCCCTCGTTCTCAACAAAAATGGGGGCGAGACAGCTAAATCTGCCCCCAGTTAGTCAGTGCAGCCCTAACTGCCACGCGGAGCGCCTAGAGGCAGCGACAGCCCATTCCTCCGGCTGGCCTTCTCCAGGTCACTACGGTAGCACCTTGATCTCGATGTTACGGAAATGAATTTCTGCGCCTTCCGACTGCCAGCCGATCGGGCCTTCCCGCAGATCGCCTTCCCCTTCCGAAACCAGGATACCGTTGACTTTGGAGCTGAGGTAACCGTCTTTGCTGGTGATTTCCGTGGTGTTCCATTCGCCCACGGGCTTGATAGCCTGCTTCTGGGCGTCGGCATATTTCTTGAATTTGCCCTTGGCACCGCCGATAGCGAAGATGTTACCATGATCGCGGTTCATGCCTTGTACCTCGACGCAACGCGGCCAGACACGATGGGGCGGCTGGATATGCACCAGGCAGCCGCTATTGCCCGCAAACTTTGCATCCTCTCCCGGAGCCAAATTCTCGGGCCGTTTGTAACGCCAATCGAAGCGCAGCACGTAATTGCGGTAGCTCTTCTCCGTGTAGAAATAGCCGTTCGGCTTGCCCGGCACGATAATCACGCCATCCTGGACGCGGATCACGTCTTTGAGGGCTGCCGGCTCAAAAAGGAAGCCGGTCATGTCCTTGCCGTTGAAGAGCTTGACAAATCCTTCCTCGGCGCTTTGCGTCGGCGATAGGTGGGCGGCGAGGCTTACGGCCAGCAGGCCTGCCATTACGAGCAGCAAGCGACTTCGCATGGTGCATCCTCCTTTCCGATGTTTGGGGCGATGGCTTCCGCGAACCGGCCAGTCCCGGCGGCGCGGATGTTCCGCATTGTAGTGACGCCGCGCCCGCAAGCAAGTGGCCGCCAGGCTTGCTAACTGTTGCTACTTTACAAGTGGCGCGCTGGAGCTGAGCGCTAGCGTAATCCAAAACGGATTTGTTGCCCGCGCTGGGATGCTGGTGGCCTGTGCTGTGTTCGAATCGTGGCAACGTGTTCGCTTTTGGCGGGCTGCTTGCTAATATGGTTGCGGAATGAATGGACCGATGGAGCGAAAGGAGGTCGCGATGCCGCGGATCGCTTTTTTGTTTGCTGGGCAGGGTGCACAGTATGTTGGGATGGGGAAGACGCTGCTAGAACAATCGGCAGCGGCGCGCGACCTATTCGCTCGCGCTTCGGAGATTCTCGGCTACGACCTGGCCAGCATCTGTCTCGAAGGCCCAGCGGAAACCCTCAATCGCACCGATGTCAGCCAGCCAGCGATTTTCGTGGCCAGCCTGGCGGCGCTGGAACATTTCCGCAGCGAGCACGCGCAGGTAGTCGCTGAATGCCAAGCGGCAGCGGGACTGAGTCTGGGCGAGTACACGGCGTTGACGTTCGCCGGCGTGATGGATTTTGAAGACGGCGTGCGTTTGGTACAGCGACGTGGCCAGGCGATGCAGTCGGCTTCGGAGGCGACGCCCAGCGGCATGGTGAGTATTCTCGGCATGGAGACGGCAGCGGTCGAGCAACTGTGCCAGCGCGCTCGCGCGGCTGGACGCATCTGGATCGCCAATTACCTGGCCCCTGGCAACATCGTCGTCTCGGGCGACAAGGCTGCCTGTGATCGCATTGAACAACTCGTCAACGAGGCCGGCCTCGGCAAGACCGTTCGCTTGTCCGTGGCTGGCGCCTTTCATACGGAAATCATGCGGCCCGCGGATGAGCACCTGGCGGCGGCGCTGCGAGATGTCCAGTTACGCCCCGCACGCATCCCTGTGTATTCCAATGTGGACGCTCAGCCTCATACTCAGCCCGAGGAAATCCGCACCTTGCTGGTACGCCAGCTGCTCCAGCCCGTTCGCTGGGAGGAAACCATGCGCCGATTGCTCGCCGAAGGGTTCGACCAGTTCTACGAGTTCGGCCCCGGCCGTGTGCTCGCTGGCCTCCTCAAACGCATCCACCGCCATGCGAACTGTGTTCACGTCCCCGCCTAACGCTATTGCTCCGGACCCCGACCGTAGAGTTACGTCGCTACTGGCCATACCACGCGCAGCGACACCAGCTCGACCTGTTACCTTCGACGCGACCGAAACCAACACCAATTATTCCAGTTGCGACCAG
>BEIM01000020.1 GCA_002898995.1 bacterium HR36 | reverse complement strand
GCTCTGGAGTCGTGCGATGACCCCCGCCGTGGTAGGCGCTTCTGCTTGTAGTTCTGTACCCAGGCCGAGCTCACGCAGCGCTTGTAGTGGCTTGGGGCCGCGAGTTAACTTGCGTGTTTTCGCCAACGCTGCTACATAGCTTTCGCGCCAGCCTGCATCCTCAGCGTAACGCAATAGCCGACGTACCGCTTCGCCGGTCATCAGGATAAGTAAGTCAAAGCGCCCGTCAAGCAGCTGCCGTAACCATCTCAGCACGGATTCGCGGTCGGGATTATCGAGGATGGCTACCATCGGGCAGCGCAAAGTGGTGGCGCCTTCTTGTTCAAGCAATTGCACGAGATCATCCAGCTGGCGATGTTCGGGGACGGCGACGGTAAAACCTTCCAGGGGCTTGGTCATGGCTGGAATCTCCTGTGCCTTAGTATCAGACCGTTGTCCTTTCGCGACTAGGAAGCAATCCTCCCCGAGTGTCTCGCTGGGACTACAGGCTGAGCCATTCCTGGCGGCTTACGTCAAATACACCTCGGGCGGTCAGTTTCAATTCGGGAATGACGGGCAAGGCCAAAAAGGAAAGCGCGCCGAACGGGCAGGGTAACGGACATCCAAGGGAATGAGCGGCTTGACGGACAGCCCGGAGTTGTTCGCAGACGGCAGCGGCAGGTTCGAGCGAGAGCAGGCCACCAAATGGCAAGGAAAGTCTGGCCAGGATGTGTCCCTGAGTAACCGCCACGAAACCGCCACCCACTTCCGCCAACGCCCGCACTGCCGTGAGCATGTCGGATGGATTCGTGCCTGTAACGATAAGGTTGTGCGAGTCGTGGGCTACCGAAGAGGCCAACGCTCCGTGCCGGCGAAATCCAAAACCGCTTACCAAACCCAAACCGATTTTCCCACTGGCACGGTGTCGCTCAATGCTGGCGATTAATGCGATGTCTTCCTCGGGCGAGAATTCCCATTCGCCATCCCGAAGACGGACAGCACGGCGTTCATAGCGGGTAATCAATTGGCCAGGAATCACACCGATGACGGGGCAGGTGGCGCCAGTGGGACGCAGACGGAACACGTTTTCATCAAGGGGCGGCAACTTGATGGTGTTTTCGACAGGTACCGTGCGCACTTCCGCGGGACCGAGGTATTCACCATCGCGCGCCACCAGCTGGCCGCCTTTGTAGACCTGGCGCACGCGCATTTGCTGAAGGTCATCCACCACCACGAAATCCGCGCGATAACCTGGAGCAATCGCCCCACGATCTGTCAAACCATAATGCTGGGCTGGCACCCACGTCGCTTGTCGCACGGCTAATGCAGCAGATACTCCTCCAGCTATCACACGCCGCACCAAATAATCCAGATGCCCCCACTGGCGTAAATCATCGGGGAGGATATCGTCGGTTACCAGAGTCCAGCGGTCGGCGAGTTCGCCCGTAACGATGAGCGGCAGCAGCGTGTCGAGGTTGTGGGCAATCGAACCATCGCGCACTTGGACGAGCATCCCGAGCCGCGCTTTTTCCCGCGCTTCTTCCACAGTAGCAGACTCATGATCGGCACGCATCCCCGCAGCAATATAAGCCTGCAATGGCAAGCCCACAACGTTGGGAGCGTGGCCATCAATCACCCGGCGATACCGCTGAGCGGTGAGGATTTTCTGGAGCATGTAGGCGGCACCATGCCACACGGCGGGCATATCCATAACTTCTGCCAACCCCAGCACACGGTCATGCCGCAGCAAGGCATCAATTTCTGCAACCCCAATGCGGGCGCCAGCATCCTCCCAGGCTGTCGCTGGCACACACGACGATGCCATGAAAAACACATCCAGCGGCAAACCTTCGCTGGCAGTAAGAAGTAATTCAATGCCCCGCACGCCTAAAACATTGCCGATCTCGTGGGAATCGGAGATCGTTGCCGCTGTTCCGTGTGGTACCGCCAGGCGCGCTAATTCGCTTGGCATCAACAAGGTGCTTTCCAGGTGCATATGGGAATCAATGAAGCCGGGCAAAAGATACTGACCTTGCAAATCCACCACTTGCGGCGCTGTCCACGATTCCTGGCCAACTCCAGCGATCCAGCCGTCGGCAACTATCACATGAGCTGGCTCGATGCGGCAAGTGAACACGTTGACGACCTGGGCGTTGGTCAGTAGCAAATCGCCGGGTTCCTGCCCCAGGGCCACGCGAATCCTTCGCTGCAGGCGGGCCAACTCCTGTGCCGATGTAGGGCTCGAATTCATGAGTTTTCCTCCTGGTCGGCCAGGTAACCGATATAATCCAGTTCGCGATAGGCTTCGGCGCAGTCAATGCCGTAGCCGACCACGAACCGATTGGGGATGCGGAAGCCCACGTAATCAAGCGGCACCTCCACCCGCCGCCGTGCCGGTTTGTCCAGCAAGGCGCACACTCGCAGACTGGCAGGCGATTTCTTTTGCAGATGTTCCAGCAACCAGGCCGTCGTCAACCCTGTGTCCACGATGTCCTCCACGACCAAAACATGCCGCCCAGTCAGCGGAATGGTGGTGTCCAGCTGCAAGGAGATCTGGCCGCTGGATTCGGTTTGCTGGCCGTAGCTGGAAATTTTGAGGAAATCGCACTGCAGCGGAAAGCGTAATTCGCGCACCAGGTCTGCCAAAAACATAAACGCCCCTTTCAGCACGCCCACCAACACGGGATGCTTTTCCGCATAGTCCCGGCGAATTTCGTGAGCCAGTTCCTGAATGCGTTGCTGGATTTGCTGGGCGCTAAGCAAGGGTTTGAGGTTTTTGGCCAACTCCGGCATTTTCTGCGACCTCACGCCACGCTGGATATTTTCAGCTTACAGCGCCGTACAGTTCAGGCAAACACCTTGAGCTCTGCAGAGAGCTTGCTTGTATGACGGTCAAGGGCTACCGGTCGTCGTGTTCTCGCAGTCTGCTGGCAGTTGCAGCTGCCGCCAGAGCGAAGGATGCCATTGCTCAGTCCAAGCCACCATGGGAACACCTATTTCACCCGAACCAATTCTTGCCATCCAACGAAAGCACTTATTAGCCACATGGCACAGACGGAGGATGAAGGCGACCGCGATTACTGTCCGCTTTGCGCTTGTAGCCTGGTTTCACTGACAGCGGTTGGGAACGGTAGGCGGGCAGGTAAGCCGAAGAATCGGGCGATCAGATAGTAAACGATGATGCCGGTAAGCAGCGAATAGATGCCGGTCGGATGCGCCCGCCAATGATGCCACCAGGGCTCCTTTGCAAGCCCCAGAAGGTTGCCCACAACATCATTGTTACTGATGCCGACGAGGAAGCCAATAAGCCAGCCGCCGTAGCCCGCCCAATTGATCCCCTCACGGGGTCCCGACCAGCGCCCGCCATGGAGCGCAAAGTCGGCAATCATGGCGCCGATAACGGGGCCAAAACTGGCGCCGATCAAGCCAAAATAAGGGGCGAGTTGCGCCGAGGCTCCTGTGATGGCAATCAGGATGCCGATGGTGGCGCCGGCCAGCGTGATCGGCAGCCGCGCTTCCGGTTTGGCCAGCATCGTCGAAAGGCTGTTGCCGATGATAAATGAGCAGAAACAGGCTGGGGCCATCGAACCAATGGCAAACAGAATCAGCATGATTTTGGCCAACCAGTTAGGTTGACCATTGGTGGTGTTGAGCCTGGACAAAGCGTCGCCATAATGCAACGACAAGTTGCGGAAATCTCCACCGCTCACCCCGAAAGCTCCCGCCACGGTAATCAGAGCCAGGCCAGCGGCAAAAATAATCGGCACCCAGATGCCAAAGATACCACCCCAGAGCACATCCTGTTCGTTACGATTGTTGGAGCAAAAGTCAGCGCCGACCGCACCAGCCGTCCCGAAAAAGCCTACGACCATTTGCACGATAAACAAAGTGCCGATGTTGACCGGATCACTAATATCTACCTGAGCATTTTCCTGCAGCTTGGCAAAGGCGGTGAAGTTGCCATACAACAGCGCCTGGACACTGCTGACCAGGAGCAAGAGGATCGGCACAATCGGAAAGAATTGGGCTATCTTGGCCACATAGTTGATTCCCAGGCCACCGATCAGCGCAAAGGCGTAGCCCCAGACCAACGCCATAACTATAAACAGTGGATCAAATGCCTGGGCATGCCCTTCTTCGACCAAGCCATACGGCGTAATCGCGGGATAGCCCAGACCGTTGAGGATGAATTTGGTCGAGTAATAGGTCGCTACGCTGTACCAGCCGATTTGCAGCAAGCCCATGAAAAAGCCAGGAATGAAGAACCCTCCTTGCGCGCCAAACGTGCTGGTGCCGACAATGTACAGCGGCAGCCCAGTCTGCATCCCCAGCAGGCCGGGCACATAGTAAAAGAGCAAGTGACAGGCGGCTCCCGCTACCACCGTGCCTATAAGCAGTGCCCACAAACTGCCGTAACGGAAACCTTCACCGAGTTGGTCATAAAACGCAATCCACAGGAAAATGCCCGCATACGCTGGCGCGGTGTTGACGTACCAAGGGGCACGTTTCTCAGGAGGAACCGGACTAGCCGTGCGGAGATACGCGGGAATTGCGTTAGCGTTGTTATTTGCCATGCTTGTATTCCTCGTAATTACTGCGCCTGGCCCTCAACTGATATAGGGGCGCAGGTATTCTGGCAATATACATAGTCTGGAACTGGGAACAAGCAACCGCTTTGGGAAGGTTTTTGAACCGGCCACTTATGGCCCAGAGGACGGCCCAGTTCCGTTTCTGCCGCCTGCTTCCGCGAGACCAAACCGACAGTCGCGCTTGCCGTGAAGGCCCACAGGGCATAATGCTACCTGCAGCACAAGCAACCCGCCATGAGGAGAAGCAGATGATGAGTCGGGAGCACAAGGGTCCGACGCGTCGGTATTTTCTGCGAACAGCAGCTTTGGGAACGGCAGCGTTAGCGGCAAGCCTGCGACCGTGGGAACATGCTCCCGCGGTCCATGTTGCAGGCAGCGAGGTGCTGCGGGTAGGGCTGATCGGCTGCGGCGGGCGCGGCACGGGAGCTGCCTTCAACTGTTTGCGGGCCGATCCCAATACACGCCTCGTGGCTATGGCCGACTTGTTCCGCGATCGCCTCGAGAAAAGTTTGCAGACGCTCAAGAGCAACGAGCAGATTGCCAAACAAGTTGAGGTCAAGCCCGATCATTGTTTCGTCGGTTTCAACGCCTACCGTGACTTGCTCGCGAGTGGCGTGGATATTGTGCTTTTATGTACACCGCCGCATTTTCGCCCGGCTCATCTGCACGCAGCGGTGGAGGCAGGAAAACACATCTTCGCTGAAAAACCCGTGGCTGTTGATGCCCCAGGGGTGCGGAAAGTCCTTGCGGCTTGCGAGTTAGCCAAGCAGAAGAGCTTGGCCGTGGTCTCGGGATTGTGTTGGCGTTATCACCGAGGCATGCGCGAAACCATGAAGCGGGTTCACGACGGAGCCATCGGCGACATTGTTACCATGCAATGCACCTACAACGTGGGCTATCTCTGGGTTCGTACGCTCGCTGAGAAGGAAAAACACGGCTGGTCGGATATGGAGTGGCAGTGCCGCAACTGGCTCTATTTCACCTGGCTTTCAGGGGATCACATCGTCGAGCAGCACATTCATAGCCTCGACAAAATGGCGTGGGCCATGCGCAATCAGTATCCGATTCGCTGCTGGGGCATGGGCGGGCGTCAAGTGCGCGTCGAGCCGGACTTTGGCCACATCTTCGACCATCATGCAGTGGTATACGAGTTCCCAGGCGGTGTGCGGCTCTATAGCTTCTGCCGACAACAAAACGGGACGCACACGGATGTTTCGGACCAAATTTTCGGCACCAGCGGCACCTGCGATATTCAAGCTTCCCGCAGCGACGGTATTCTCTTGTCGCGCCAAGGGCAACGTCTCTGGTCTTCTCGTCAGGCGATTCGCGGACCCGATGACATGTATCAGAGCGAACTCGACGAGATGATCGCCAGTATCCGCGCCGGCCGACCCATCAACGATGGCGACTGGATGGCCAAAAGCACGCTCATGGCCATCATGGGGCGAATGGCTACCTACACGGGCAAACTCATCACCTGGGAAATGGCCTTCAACTCGCAAGAGGACTTGACGCCTCCGAAATACGAATTCGGTCCCCTGCCTGTGCCGCCTGTTGCCAAGCCTGGGGTCACCCCGTTTGTGTAGGCACCGTCCTCGACTTTCGCGCTGGGATTTTGCCGAGTGCCCTGTGATAAGCCCGCTACTTTCCTTCCTCCCAGCCGAGGTGCCTAGGCTGGTGGCTCTTGGTGCAAAATCAACGTTCGTCTGAGCCGTTGCCCATTTCTCACAAGACCCGCCAGGTCATCCCGAACAAAGAGCGGTGGTCGTAAACCCACCGTGAAGACGTAATCTCACCGTGTGCGCTGCGAAACGCTCACGAAACTGGAAGGCCTAACACCACGACTGGCTTACGCTAGCCACTCCCGACGCGCTGCCTTAGCGCGCCGTGCTGGTTTCGGGACTATTAGCTACGCGGAAGTAACAAGCTCTCAGCGGGCAGGTGGGAAGACTGCACTCCGGCATGCACGCTCACTCCGTGAACGGCGGGCGTGCACCATCCCGCCACGCCTGGGTCAAGCTCCCTAGCTTTCCAGCCGCCAGGTGCTGCCGCCAGGGCGATCCTCGACAACGATGCCCAGGTCCTTGAGTCGGCTGCGAATGAGGTCGGCGAGGGCGTACTGCTTCTGTTTGCGACATTCGTTGCGTATGTCGAGAAGTAGCTGGACAAGCTCGGAAACGATTTTGTCTGAGGTGATAGCGGGGACGGCAGGTGGGGTCATGAACAGACCGAGGACCAGGGTTAATTCGCGTAATACAAGCGTAGCCTGCCGAAAAACAGCCGTTGAGGTAGGCTGCCGGTGGTCTGGGTCTTCGAGGCGGTGCTCATCGGCGTAACGGTTCAGGGCGGTGAGCAGCTCGAAGAGCACGCCCATGGCTCCCTGAGTATTGAAGTCGTCGTCCAGTGCGTCGAGGAATCTTTGCCGCAGTCGTAAGACGTCCTGAGCAAACGGGCCATTGCTAATATGGACTTCCCGCCGCCGTCTGGGAGCCTGCAGCCCGTAAAAACTTTCGCCGGTGATCCGCTGATAGCGGTCAAAGAAACGATAAAACGCGCTTAGGCTCTTGTGCAGGGCGTCGAGTCGCTCCTCAGAGAATTCGATGGGGCTTCGGTAATGGGTGCTGAGCAAGAAAAAGCGCAGGGTCTGTCCGGGATAACGCTGGAGCAGATCGCGGACATTGACCACGTTGCCGAGGGAGCCGGCCATCTTGGTCTGGCCGAACTTTAGCAAGCCGTTATGCATCCAGTAGCGCACGAATGGTTTGCCGGTGAACGATTCGGATTGGGCGAGTTCGTTTTCATGGTGGGGGAACTGCAAATCGATGCCACCGCCGTGAATATCGAGTGTCTCGCCCAGATAACGCATGCTCATGGCCGAGCATTCAATATGCCAACCAGGTCGGCCGGGCCCCCACGGGCTGTCCCAGGCCGGTTCGCCAGCCTTGGCGGATTTCCACAACGCGAAATCCCCAGGATGGCGTTTCTTTTCGCTGACTTCGATCCGCGCGCCCGCGGCCATTTGCTCCGGGTCGCGGTGGCAGAGTTTACCGTAATCGGGGTCGCTGGTCACGTCGAAATACACATCCCCATTGGCGACATAGGCGTGGCCTTTGGCCAGGAGGCCTTCGATAAGGCGGATCATGTCGGGAATGTGGTCCGTGGCTCTGGGCATGTAACGGATGCCCTCGACGCCCAGCGCGCGTAAGCATTCGAGGTAGTCGGCAGTGTTCCGCTCTGCCAGTTCGCGTACCGTGGTGTTTTCCTCGCGGGCGCGGGCGATCAACTTGTCGTCCACGTCGGTGATATTGAGCACCCAAATTACCTCGTAGCCGAGGTATTCGAAATAACGGCGAACGGTATCGAAGATGACTGGCCCAACCATGTGCCCGATGTGTGCCGGTTTGTAAACCGTCGGACCGCAAGTGTACATTTTCACTTTGCCCGGTTCCACGGGAACGAACGGCTCTTTCTGGCGAGTCAGCGTATTATAAATCCGCAAGGTCATAGGCAGTGAAAGTTGGCGCGCTAGTTTCAGGTTCGAGGAGACGATTTGGGTTCGGCCTCGTCCAGTGCGACCAGGGCCTGGCAGGCAATTCCTTCGCCGCGACCGATAGCTCCTAATCCCTCATTGGTTTTGGCTTTCACGTTGACCTGTTGCGGTGGCAAACCCAGTAAATCGGCCAGACGCTGACGGATCCGTTCTTTGTGCGGGCCCAAGCGTGGCGTTTCTGCGAGAATGATAACATCGGCCTGGCGCAGGCGGAAGCCCGTTTCTGCGAGGCGCTGGAGAGTTTCCCGCACAAGAATGGCTGAATCAGCGCCGTGCCAGCGGGGGTCCGTATCCGGGAACCATTTGCCGATATCGCCCAGGCCGGCAGCACCGAGCATGGCATCTACCAGGGCGTGCAGCACGACGTCAGCATCGCTGTGGCCTACCGTACCCAGAGGCGAGGGAATTTCCACCCCACCCAGTTTCAGCGGCCTACCCGGCAGCAAGCGGTGACTATCGTAGCCCAATCCCACGCGCATGATTTCCCAGCCTGACTAGCGTTCGTCATCATCTTAGGGATCGGCTACCCCAGTTTACAACGCCGACCTTTTCGTACCCCAGTCGCTCGGTTGCTCCAAAATGGCATATCCAGGAAGCCTACTCCGGCAGGTCTTCTTCTTCACGCAGGTGAACAGGGGAAAGCGCCCGGCGCACGGTCTTGCGCATCAAGTCCAAGGGTGGCTCCTTGCCCGTGAAGAGTCGGAATTGCAAAGCCGCTTGCCGTACGAACATTTCTACCCCCGTGATCACCTGGCAGCCACGTTCCCGGGCTTCGCGGATGAGCAAGGTGGTTTCTGGGTTGTACACGGTGTCGAACACAATCTGCCCGGGTTGCAAAGCGCTATGATGCATAGGCGTTTCGTCAACATTGGGAAACATGCCGACCGAGGTGCAATTGATGAGGACGTCGAACCGGGTCTGGTATCGGCCGTTCCAATCCACAAATCGGCAGCCGCTATCCTGGGCGAGCTTCTCAGCGCGCTCCAGGGTGCGATTAGCCACAACGACACTAGCTCCAGTCTTCACCAGAGCAAAAACGATGGCGCGTCCCACACCGCCTGCGCCGAGCACCAGGACGTGCAGATTTTGCAGCTTGGGACGTCCTGGTAACGAGGCGAGTTTCTCTTGCAGCGCTTCCAAAGCCGCCGGCGCGTCGGTATTCACAGCGCGAAATCCGCCTTCCGTCAGGCGCACGAGCGTATTGGTGCTGCCAGCCAAGCGTGTCAACTCATCTTTTTCCTTCGCCAGTTGTGCTGCTGTTTCCTTGTGCGGCAAAGTTACGCTGTAACCCGAAATAGGTACCTCGTCAAACGCCCGCAAAGTGCTGGCCAATTCTCCTTTGGGTACACGCATCGGGACATAAACACAATCCAGCCCGAGCCCCTGGAACGCAGCGTTGTGCACCAACGGACTGAGGCTATGCTCGATGGGATCACCCACCACCGCAAACACCCGCGTAGTTTTGCCAATGCGGTCGTAGGCATACACCTTTTGCATTTCTTCCATTGAAAGAATGCCCGGGGCGATGCCGCGCTCTTTGTTGAAGGCACAGTAACTGAATGGTGCGCCAAATCGGCCACATAGTATCCGACTGGGAATCCCTAAATCGCCCATGCACAGGGCGACGAGCGGCTTGGGGGACTTGGGAATAAGCGAGAGCACACGGATATTGTCCGCGGGATGTTCAGCACGCACGGCGATTTTCAGCACATCCGCATCCTGCTGCAACATTTTTTGTAAGATCGTCTGCAACTCCTCATTGTTGGGACATTGACGGGCATTATGGTAGCTGACGATACGTTTGACTTTACCAAAGCGGGGAATCTTATCGGCGATGTCGGTTTCCAAGTCCACCCACTCGAAATGTCCCGAGGCAATACACAGCCGCAACAGCGTTTGGCGTTCCTGCTCACTCCGCGACCAGCGCCCGCCATCGTCCTGGCGACGCACTGTGGCTACGAATGGGCACGGTTTATAACCCAGCAGTCGCTGGAAATCAGGAGCTTTCGACAGGAAGTCGAGGCGGAGTTCAATGAATTCCGCACCGCGCCGAGCAGCCTCTTGGATCTCGGCAATCATCATTTTGTGCCGCGTGCGTCCGATGCTGACACAGAGCATAGTCGCCGGTCAGAGGGTGAGCCGTCGGCCTCTTGCTCCGCTAGCGCTACGAGCGGTGGCGCAATCTCCCAGCATGTCGCACCCAGGACGTGGGGAAAAAGCAGCTATCTGCCTTTCTGAGCCCATGCCCGCGCTGCTGGAGCAAAGCCATCGGCGGATTAACGCGAGTCGTGTGTGTCCTCCCTTTCAGAGAGCTTGCGAGCAATGGCGGCCGCTCAACGGATAAGTGAGCCACAGGAGTTCCGCGTGCGAGCAGCTCCGATACACAGCAAGAGCTATCCAGAGTACAGCCTGGCTAGGCACACGGGCGTTGCTTCGCGAGCCGCGAGCTATCGCTCTGCATCGCAGCCCTCTGACGTTGTTACATTGTACGACGCCGCTTTCGGGCGAGCAGACCGAGAAAACTTCGGTGATGCCCGAAGTGCGAGGTTTCCAGCAGTCTAAACGCTAACTTTACCGTGCCTCCAGTTCGGCTCGATTTTCCCCCAACTCGGAGCAGACCGAGCGACCACCATCGTAAGTTGGAAATCTAGGCCATGCCAGAGTATTTTCGGCTAGGGATTCCTGGCTTTTTCACCTTGGTACGAAACCACTGGCCGGGCACGTGACAAGCATGGATTGCGGTGCCGGCCGCCTCAGCGCAGCCGCTTGAGAAAGCGGTGCGAGCAACATGCTACAATAAGAGAGGCGCCCCCGTAGCTCAGCAGGATAGAGCGGCGGTTTCCTAAACCGCAGGTCGCAGGTTCGAATCCTGCCGGGGGTACTGGCCCTGTTACTTTGCGGATCAATTCGCAGCGTGTTATGGGCCATCCCACACTAGCCGGCGCCAGGTCATGATTTGCGCCAGCGGTCGCAAGAGCGGATGCGTGTCTGGGAGACGTGGCCGCTGTGCCATCAATCCGCGGCGATTTGGCAACGAAGCTAGAATGCCATCAGCTCTGTACACACGTCACGTCAAGCCGGACAATTTGGTTTTTGGCTCCCAGGCGCGGACACTTGCGGCTTTCAGGGCAGCACCATGAGTCGCCTGCCAATTCCGTAATTGCGTTCGCTAAAGAGGCCGCGTACGAATGGCATGGGAAGGGTTTGGTGAGTTACCGCGTCTCAGGGCTGGAAATCTTTGTCGGTGAGGCCAACGTTCAGTTCTAGGTTAAGGTAGGTAGATTCTTCGACCAGCGGGCCTTCGCCGTCGGAATTGTCGGCAGGCCAATTGTAACCTCGGAGTTGAATCGGCAGGCTGGCGGCTGGTCCGTCTTTAGCGAAATAGACACAGGTACGATGATAGAGGAAGCCTTCGCGCTGAAAAGTGTCGCGGTGGGCGCTGGGATGCAGTGTGGTGATGCAAACACAAGGCTGGCGAAATGTCTGCTGGCCAACCTGCACTTCCAATTCCACATCCTGCATCTCCACTTTGGTCAGGCCCAGCTGTTTTTCCCGCTCCCATCGTTCCGCCAAGCGATTGGTGAGATGCTGGATGCCTGCTTGGGCAACCGTGTAGCGGCTCTCCTTCATGCGAATGCTACTTTGCAGCTCCATTTCTCGAACAATGCCAATGAGCGGCAAACGCACTAGCATCTTCTCTTTGAGTTGCTCGTGGTAAACGACTTTACGCCCGCGCTTGGTCGCTTCATCGGAAATCCACTCCATATACACGCTGAAGGGCTCGTGGCGAATGCGCAAATGGACGTGATTGCGCTTCCACTCACCATCGATCAATTCCTTGCGCAGAAACTGGCAGCGGTAATCACGAATGGTGGCCAGGCGATTCTGCGCGAGGTGAATCAACTCCAGCGCACGGTCTAGGGTGACGTCAGTGCTGGCGTTGGCGGTGGCTTCACGTTGCTGGATCGGTTGGGCAGCTGGACCGCGGCCATACTGATAAATACACCAGGCGGTCAGGCAGACCGCGATCAACAATGCCACGGCCAGGATGGTTTTCCACGGCATTTCCATTACCTCCGTGAGGATGCGTGTGCTTGCGCGGAACGCATGTGCTGTCGTATAAAAAACGTTAGCCTGCTAGGCAAGCCCAATGCCGAGATTGGGCATGGTGTGGAAACGGACTGGGAATGTGGGCAACGGCTATGAAATTGGAAATCCGCACTATCGTGTCCGCTCCCTTTGAAGAAAACAGCTATGTCGTGTGGCGGCCGCACAGCGCGGAGGCAGTAGTTTTTGATCCAGGACTGGAACCCGCAGCGATTTTCCAAGTGCTGGAAGAAGAACATCTGCACCTGGTGGCCATTCTGAATACTCACGGCCACGCCGATCACATTGCAGGCAACGCAGCGCTGAAGACGGCATTTCCCACGGCGCGGCTTTACATAGGTCGGGGCGATGCGTTCATGCTCACGGATGCCGGCGCCAACCTCAGCTCTGGTTTCGGCTTTGCCGTGGTTAGCCCTGAGGCGGATGAGCTCTTGCAAGATGGCGATACCGTACAAGCGGCGGGGATCGTGTGGGACGTGCTGGAACTTCCTGGACACACGCCCGGCCACCTTGTCTACCTTTGCCGCCAGACTTCCCCCTGGACACTGTGGGCAGGCGATGTGTTGTTTCGGGGCAGCATCGGCCGATTTGATTTCCCTGGCGGTGATGGCCGACGCCTTATACACGGTATTCGTACCAGGTTGTTCTGCCTACCCGAAGACACGGTGGTATATCCCGGCCACGGCCCAGTAACCACCATCGGTCACGAAAAGCGGACTAACCCGTTCGTGGGGGACTCCGCGGAATGGTGAAACTGATATTGGCCGGTGGTTGCAAAGCCTTGAAACGTTATTCTCTTTTTCCATGGTTGCGGTCGCGGCTGGGAGGCTGTTAGCGGGGCTGCCCCTCGACACCGAGTAATCGGCCGCGCGGCACGGATAAATCCACGATGACAGGTTTGGGCGTTTCAGCTGTGCCAACATTTCCTGCGCGATCCACCGCTTCCACGCGGACATAAAATTGGTAGGGGGTGCCGTTGGGAATGCGCCAGACATAGCGACCAGTGTTTTCCAAGGCGGTAGCGATGTTGGTCCAGGGCCCTTCAAGCCGGCTCGCGTAGTACAGGCTAATGGGCTGCGGAGCGAGGTTCTTATCGCTAGCCGACCAGGTAATAGTCAGGATTCCATTCTCGCCGCCACGCGTGGGTTCGCAACTGAGAATCTGCACCCGCGGGGGCGTCAGGTCTACCTCGAGCCACAATTGAGGCGAATCGCCGGGACGCGGTGGTGGCTGACCATTGCCAACGCCGTTGCGCACCGCCAGCGACAAGCCATATAAACCTTCGCCTGGCAGGCGGGCTACGATTGGGGAGATTTTGTCCTCATCCTCACCGAGTTTCGCCCAAGTCTTGCCATCGCGGGTCATCCACAACTCCACGCTGGCAATCCCCGATGGCCCGACGTCTTCTAGCGAATACGCCAGGCTTACCTCGCTGCTGTTGACAATGCGGAATGGAACGCCGCCTAATGAGGAGCCAGTTTGTGAAGGCGCAGCCGAAGGGCTGCCAGAAGCGCGGTCCCCGGTGCCAGTGGGTAGAACAACCAGTGCCTGGCCGAGATTGCCCGCGCGGTCGCGGACACGCAAGCGTACCTCCACGGGGCCGCGTGCTGCTGGCGTCCAGTATTTTGATCCGCTGGCACGCCGTTCTATAGGCAAGACTTGCCAATCGCTACCGACGTGGCGCCATTCGACTTCGAGCGAGTTGAGGTCGAGATATTCGTCTTGAGCCTCCCAACGGATGCCGATTTGCTCCCGCTCGGCAGGCAAGGCTTCCAAACGGACACGCGGCGGTGCTGTATCCACTATGACAATAAGCCCAGGCCGCACTTTCTCCAAACTGGCGGGATATGACCTGCCTTCGCTATCCACCGTACGTACCACAAACCAGTGTTCGCCATCTCTCAGAGCGCGATAGGAAAGATGGCGTTCCTGAGGTCCGGCACGGCCAACTTCCTGCCAGGTGCGGCCCTGATCGACTGAGACAAGCAACTGCACTTCTCGCAGCTGACCTCGATCTGGTTCGTCTATCTGAAACGGAATGCGGAAGGTCAGCTGATTGACATAAAACGGTTCCGACAGTTGCCCCAAGGCTATAGCGCCATACCCCCAGAGGCCTAATCCTAGCAAGCCTTGCACAAGCAGCCTGAGAAACCACCCACACTTACTGCGCTGGCTACCGCTACCGCAGCGGTCTGGACGCGCAGCGCCAGCGATCGCTGGCCAAGTCGCATGCAGGCCGGCTAAACTCCTCATGACGCGGATTCCCTGTTGTATGCCACATCTCCTTATCGGCCCGCGGTGGCGCCAGTCCTTGAGCCATTTGGGCAGAATCACATGCGGCAAACTTAGGTGCGGCGACCAATTTGGCACAAGCGTCAGCCACGACACAGACAGCACGCTGCGCTAGCCAGTTTTGCTGCACGAATAGTACAATCTGCCTTTGCGGGCTTGCTATCTGCGAACAAATGCAACAATTCTGCGACTAGCTCGTCAGTTGCGATCGAGAAAGGCTCCAGAGCTTGTTTCACCCGAATGCACTTTTGGTGCTGTGCTGGTAGGGGATGTGCGGCGAAGGTTAAGGCTTTCGTTGAGTTGGCAATAGTTGTGCAGCGCGAAGGCGGGCGCTACGGGCGCGAGGATTCGCGCGAATCTCCGCTGAGCCGGGACGCACAGGTTTTTTCGTGAGTACTAGCCAAATCTCCCGCTGACGAAAGGCTTGCTTCACGAGCCGATCTTCCAGCGAATGAAAGCTAATGATAACCGCGCGTCCGCCAGGACGTAAACACTGAGGCAAGACCTCCAGGAAACGGCGAAGGGCACCGAGTTCGTCATTGACAGCGATACGCAGAGCCTGGAAAGTGCGAGTGGCGGGGTCAATGCGCCCGGAGCGTGGCACACAAGAGCGGACCAGCTCCGCCAGCTGAACAGTAGTGCGGAGGGGTTGGCGCTGGCGGATTTGCACAATGCGACGGGCGATACGTCGGCTGAAACGCTCTTGGCCATACCGACGGACAATGTCAGCCAGCTCATGCTCACTGAGCTGGGCTAGGAGGTCAGCGGCGGTGGGCCTGTTCGAAGTTGGGTCAAGCCGCATATCTAACGGACCTTCCTGCAAGAAGCTGAATCCGCGTTGGGGGTCGGCCAATTGATCCGAGGAAAATCCCAGGTCGGCCAACACACCATCCAGCGCCTGTAAGGAACGTTCCGCCAGGACTGCAGGCAGGTCCTCGAAGCGCGCGTGGCACCAATAAACGCGGCAGAAATAATTGCGGCGTTGTGCCAGAGCCAGCATGGTCGGGTCTTGATCCAGTGCCAACAGGGTTCCGGTTGGGCCCAGGCGCTGGGCAATCGCCTGGGCGTGTCCGCCGGCTCCGACTGTAACGTCGGCGATGATTTGCCCGGGCTGCGGTGCCAGGTACTCTAGCACGGCAGAAAGCAGCACAGGCACGTGCCGACTTACTACCTCATCCGAAGCATCCTCGGACAACGCCGACTCCTTGACAAAAGTGCCCGACCCATGCAGGACAGAGTGCATTAGCGAGCAACAGGTTGGAGCTGGCGGCAGTACACGGCGTTAAAGCACGAAGCCGACCCGAGCGGTCGGATCGGCCTCGGCACGGGGGAACAGGGGTGGGGTCAAGCAGTCTGTCGCTATCCTGACGCCAGCTCTCCAGGAGCGGATTTCTCGCACACCTCGCGGTGGTCTGGGCGGATAGCCGAATGCTGCGAATTCCAGGCCGGCAATCCCTGCCAACCACGGTGCCTTTTTCCAGCGAGGGTATCCCCCGTAAAGCCGCTGATAATATCGGCCACTGGACATGCTTCTGCCCACAATCTTCCGCTTTATCGGGCAAGACAACGGCGACCGACGCCCGAACAGTGCGCATTGCCGCTTCTGAGCGCCTCATCGCTCTTTCCGACTCAGGTTTGCAAACCGAACAGTCGTAACAGGGCCTCCAGCAAGCGTCCACCGCGTTGCGCTTCCTCCCGCAATGCCGACAGTGGCAAGTGCAGGTACTTGTTCTGCAAGAGCCGAAATGCCCCTTCGATGATCTCCAGGTCTTCAGGGGAGAGTTTGCCATTGAGCTTATTGAAGCACTGCTGCTGGACCTCCAAGCGGATGTGTTCCCATTCCCGGCACAATCGGGCAATGGCCGGGCCAAGACGGCGACGGTTCCAGTCAGCGAGGAAAGCGTCGGTTTCACTCTGCACTAGTGTCTCGGCGGCGGGGACGTGTTTGAGTCGTTCGCGGAGCACTTCGTCCCGGATGCGGTTGAGATCGTCCACATTGAGCAACAAATCCACTTCTTCCAGCTCGGCAATAGATGGATCAAAGTCCCGGGGCACTGCCAGGTCGAGAATAGCCAGATGTCGGCCGAGCCGCCGCGGCAAAACTGCCTCGAGCT
>BEIM01000019.1 GCA_002898995.1 bacterium HR36 | reverse complement strand
GCAGGATGAATTCCTGCGTTACATCCTTAGCATCGTGGGGCTTGGGCGTAAGAAATCGAGCGGGGAAGCAGGATGAATTCCTGCGCTACATCCTTAGCATCGTGGGGCTTGGGCGTAAGAAATGGGGCGGGGAAGCAGGATGAATTCCTGCGTTACATCCTTAGCATCGTGGGGCTTGGGCGTGCGAAATGGGGCTTGGATTGCGTGGGCGTTCGCACAAGAAAATTTGCGCGCGTTCAGCGCACCGCATACACTGCACGACGGTGAAGGGACGCCTGCTGCTGGTGCCGGCGCGAACACCCATCGCAACCGTGGAGCGGTAGGGCGAGGGAAAAATTTTTCGGTAGGGGCTTCACGAGTTTTTTTGCTACGATGCGACTAGAAGTGCCAGGCGCGGGGCTTGGCCGAAGGGGTGAGAAGTGGGTTAAAGGAAGCAATGTCGCTCAAGACCGAGCAAGTTAATGAAAATGCTCGCAACCCGACGGTGAGGGGATCTCGGCGAGGCCGATTTCAGCCGCGTCTGACGGTCATAACCGTTACCTGCTGGTACTGGTCGGTGAAGGACTCTCGGCGGGGCCCATTTCCAGCGCCGAGCCAGATCCCTTGGTGAGAACGCCAGGCGTGGTGCTTCCAGACCAAGCCTGCGGAGTTCGCTCAAGCGCCAAGCAAGGTAGCGTGGTGAAAACAAGCGGCGTGGCGTTGGGCTAGCTGGCGCACGGTATAGGCAATGCCAGCAGCATCTAGGCCGAGATCTGCAAGCAGTTCGGCTCGCTCGCCATGTTCGATGAAGCGGTCGGGGATACCGAGGCGGTGAAGGTGTCGGGTGTCGAGACCTGCGTCATTGGCTGCCTCGAGCACCGCACTGCCAAATCCGCCCTCCAACGTACCTTCTTCGACAGTGATGACTAGCGGTAACTCCCGGATGGCGCGCAGGATGGTGGCCCGATCTAGCGGTTTAACGAAACGAGCGTTGATCACCGCGAAGTCGAGACCGTGCTGTGTGCGAAGTTGTTCAGCAGCGTGCCAACAGGGAGCAAGGAGGGTGCCGTAGGCAATCAAAGCGCCGTCGCGCCCCCAGCGGAGCACTTCCGCCTTCCCGAGGGACACCGGTGCCACTTCCCGTGGAATCCGGTCGAGATTGGCTTTAGGATACCGCAAGGCGGTGGGGTGCTTTTGTTCCAGAGCGAAGCGGAGCATGGGGGCGACGTCAAGTTCATCGCCGGGTGCCATGACAATGAAATTCGGAAACAGCCGCAGATATACGATGTCGAAGACGCCGTGATGTGTAGGCCCATCGGGACCGGTCAGTCCAGCGCGATCGAGGCAGAAAACGACAGGCAAATCCTGGAGGGCGATTTCCTGGAAGAGTTGATCGAAAGCGCGTTGGAGAAAAGTGGAATAGATGGCGGCGACAGGTTGCAGGCCGGCTTTTGCCAGACCGGCGGCGAAGGCAACGGCATGGGCTTCGCAGATACCGACATCGAAAAAACGCTCGGGAAAATCGCTGCGTACCTTTTCGAGTTTGTTCCCCTGGCACATGGCGGCAGTAATGGCCACCATGCGGGGATTTTCGGTCATGAGTTGATAAAGGGTGCGACTAACGAGGTCGGTGTAGGAAAGCTGGGCGGCGCGTTTAAGCCTGAGGATATTGCGTTGCTCATCCACTTCTTCGATGATTGGCGGGGCATGGAAAGTAACGGGGTCTTTTTCGGCCTGGGGTACGCCGCGACCTTTCTGCGTCAGGACGTGAAGTAAGACGGGGCCTTTTTGCTCTTTGAGATCGCGGAGCCAGCGGCGCAAGGCATGCAAGTCGTGGCCATCTACTGGGCCGAAGTAACGCAGCCCGAGTTCTTCGAACAACATGCCGCCAGTAAAAAACGCTTTTAGGGCATCGCGGGCATGCTCAAAATAATGGGTGGCCATCTGGCCGACGAGTGGCAGACGGGCCAGAAGATTTTGCAAGGCCGCCTTACTGTCCTGATAAAGGTGCGTCAGCCGAGCGCGGTCGAGCATCTGCGCTAAGCCGCCGACGCGCGGGCAGATGGACATCTTGTTGTCGTTGAGGATGATGAGGAGATTCTTCTTCAAGCCGCCGGCATTGTTCATGGCCTCGTAGACAATGCCGCTGGGCAAGGCGCCATCCCCAATGACGACGACAGTGTGCCGATCGCTTTCGCCCAGGAGATCATCTGCGACTTTGAGTCCCAGGCCGCACGAGACACTGCAGCCGGCATGGCCCGTGAGGAACAAATCGTAAGGGCTTTCGGCAGGGTTGGGATAACCCATCAAGCCGCCTTTGGTGCGGATGGTGTCGAAGAGAGTGTAGCGGCCGGTGATGAGTTTATGCGGATAAATTTGATGGCCGGTATCCCAAATGAGTCGGTCGCGGCGAAAGTCGAAAGTGAGGTGCAGAGCCAAGCACAATTCGACGACGCCGAGGTTGCTGGCAAAATGGGCAGAGCGCAACCGCAAGACCCGCACCAACTCATCGCGGATTTCCTGCGCCAATTGGTTTAGTTCGGCATCGGACAAGTGGTGTAGGTCAGCAGGTGAGCGGATTTGCGGCAAAATGCTGGGCGTAGTCATGGCACATCCGCAGGGACGATCCGGTGTCCCGTCTTCGCCCGGCGCCGCGAGCTGCCCGCAGGTAGCGCTGCCCAACGCGCGGGCGTTATCTTTGTACATTATAGGACATGCTCAAGTGTGTCGCTGCACCACAAAGTGGGCGAGCTGGCGCAAGCCGTCGGCTGGTGACCCCAACGGCGCGAGGGCGGCGATCGCGCGGTCGTAAGCAGTCATCAGATGTTGCCGCGCCCCGGCAACGCCCAGCAAGCCAGGAAACGTCAATTTCCCTCGCCGGGCGTCCTTGCCCACACGTTTGCCCGTCTGCTGCTCTTGCCCCTCGACGTCGAGCAAGTCGTCGGCAATTTGGAACGCCAGCCCCAAAAAGGCACCGTACTCGTCCAGGGCTGCCAAAAAGAGCTCACGGCGTGTGCGTTCTAAGTCCCAGGTGGCGATAAGCCCGCCCAGTCGGGTAGCAGCGCGGAACAGGGCGGCGGTTTTGCGCTGGTGGATGTGCTGGAGTGTGGAAAGGTCAGCGGATAATTGTTGGCGCTCGGCGAGCAGATCGTCCATCTGGCCGCCCACCATGCCGGCCATGCCCGCCGCGCGTGCCAGTTCGCCAATACAAGTCCTGGCCAGCGCCGCAGGCGCGAGCTGGGTCAGCACCTCAAAGGCCAGCGTCAGCAACGCATCGCCCGCCAGGATAGCCGTCGCCTCATCGAACTGGCGATGACACGTTGGCCGACCTCGCCGCAAATCGTCGTCATCCATCGCCGGCAGGTCGTCGTGGATCAGGGAATACGCATGGACCATCTCCACCGCACAGGCTGCAGGTAAGGCCGCCGCGCACTCCCCGCTGCACGCCTGACTGGCCAGAAGAACAACGAGCGGCCGCACACGTTTGCCCGGACCCAGCAAACTATAATGCATGGCATCGCGCAAACGCCCAGGAACGTCGCGCTGCGGGGCGAGATATTGTTCCAGGGCGCTGTCTATCAGCTGCCGCAATTCGCTGAAAGGCCAATCGTTCATGGTGCCTGCACGTCGGGGCCTGCTCGTGCCGTGCCAGCGTTCTTTTCCTCCTCGGGCACAGTAAACTGCCGCAGTTTCGGCTCGCCGGTTTCGCTGATGCCTGTCAATTCGCGTACACGCCGTTCGGCTTGTTCCAGCAACTGATGACAATGGCGCAATAGTGCTACGCCACGCTCATAACAGGCCAGCGCTTCTTCCAGACCCAGCTGGCCATGCTCCAGCGCCTCTACCTCCTTTTCGAGAGCTTCCAGGGCCTGTTCGAACGTGAGCCGGTTGAGGTCTTCAAGAGTCACGGTTGAGCTTCTCCGTTAGCTTCGAGGCTTACCACGCGGCTGCGAATTCGTCCCGAGGCTAACTGGGTAATCAGCAAATCCCCAGCCGCCAGCCCCTCGACACTGCGTAGCAGAACCGCGTTCCCTTCCTTCCAGGTCAAACTATACCCGCGCTGCAGCACTTGCAACGGACTCAGCACCTGCAGATGTGCGGCAAAATGGCCGAGGGTTTCTCGCCAGCCGATGAGCAAACGCAACATGCTGCGGGTAAGGCGGTCGTTCCATTCATCGAGTTCCTGCTTCAGATGGTGAACGCGGTCCAGAGGCCGCTTTAATGCAGGGCGGCGCTGGAAACTTTGCAACTGCTGGTGGGCGCTGGTCACCCTGCGCTGCAAGCCTTGAACCAGACGCGTCTGCAATTGGCGCAGGTAATGCCGCACTTGCTGCTGATCGGGCACGACCATTTCCGCCGCTTCGCTGGGAGTGGCGGCTCGTTTGTCGGCAACGTAATCGGCAATCGTCCAATCTACCTCGTGGCCAATCGCGGAAACGACGGGCACCCCGCTATCACTGCAAAGGCGAATTGCCGCCGCTACGCTTTCTTCGTTGAACGCCCACAAATCCTCGGCACTGCCCCCACCCCGGGCCACGATCACGACATCCACAACCGTTGCCAGCCGGCTGAACCAATGTAAGGCAGTCGCGATTTCCTCCGGGGCGGTATCTCCCTGCACGGTAACAGGGCACACCCAGACTTCTGCCAAAGGCCAGCGCCGCCCCAGAATTCGCAACATATCCCGAATTACCGCCCCACGAGGACTGGTAATGATACCAATTCGCCGTGGCACGCGCGGGAGGGGCCGCTTTCGTTCCGGAGCGAACCACCCGCGCTTTTGCAGCTTCTCGTACAGTTGCCGAAAGGCTAACTCCAGCGGGCCCAGTCCGCGCGGTTGCATCTCCCACACATAGAGTTGGTAATCGCCCCGCTGCGGATACACACTGACCCGCCCTCGCACCAGCACCTGCAAACCGTCTTCTGGCTGGAACCGCAACTGCCTTGCCGCATCTCTCCACAGCACGCAGCGAATCTGGGCCTGCCCATCCTTGAGCGTGAAATACACATGCCCTGAAGTGTACTGTTTGTAATTAGAAATCTCGCCGCACACCCAAACGTTGCCGAACGCTTCTTCGAGCATCTCGCGGATGAGTGCCGTCAACTCCGTGACCGTCAGCTCCCGCAATTGCTGCGACACCGGCGTAGATGGGCGGCGTTCAAACGGGAACGGGAGGTGACTCACGGCTGAAATTCGCTCTCCGCGGGCATGTGAAAATCGGCCAGGAAAATCTGCGCCCCAGGCAGTTTCCCATCGCGCGTCGAAGTCCACATCAGTTTCTTGCCATCAGGACTAAAAACCGGCAGCACATCCGCTCCCGGAGCATAGGTGATCCGCACCTTTTTGCGCGTGGCGACTTCCATCAGCCACAAATCGTAATTCGGCCTGAGGGTGGGGTGGGAGTGATCAGCAGCCGCATAAATAATATGGCGACCATGAGGATGGCAGTAAGGGCCCCAGTTGACCCCCTCCGTGTCTGTTAACTGTTCTTCGCCTGTGCCGTCCGCATTGATGACAAAGATCTGCAGGTAGTCCTTTTTCTTGCGATCCGCTCGGAAAATCACGCGCCTCCCATCGGGCGAGAAAAAGGGCCCGCCATTATAGCAACCCGGAGCACGCGTGAGCTGGCGCACGTTCCTGCCATCGCTGTCCATGATATACAGTTGCAGGTCGCCTGAGCGCGCCGAGCAGAACACAATCTGTTTGCCATCGGGCGAGTAGCTCCCCTCGGCATCGTAGCCGGGCGTGTCCGTCAGTCGCCGCAATCCTGTTCCGTCCAGCCGGCACTCGAAAATGTCGAAATAGGGATCGAAAGCCCATTCGTAGCGGCGCGGTTTACCCTGGCTGGCCTCTTGCGCCCGACGCGCCAGTTCCTCCTGCTGCTTCTTGCGCGCCTCCGGGTCCAGATGGGTGCTGGCGAAAATCAACTTCTCGACGCTGGGATGAAAGTAGGCGCAGGTGGTACGCCCCACTCCTGGGCTCACCCGCCATCTTCGTCCGCTGGCCAACTCCATCACATAAATCTGGTAAAAAGGATTCTCGCCTTTTTCCTCGGCTTGAAAAACGATGTAACGCATGTCGGGCGAAAAATACGCTTCGCCCGCACGCTCGAAGTCGTAGGTCAGCTGGCGAATATTGCGCAGGTATCTGGCCTCGGCTTTCACCCAGTTGCTCTCCTGACTATCCCGTGCCCAAGTTCTGGACGGGGTAGGAGTCGGTTGCACACTGCCGCTCAGCGCCCATGCCAGTACGCTGCCGGCCAACACCCCTAGCGCCATCCTGCCGGTCGTGCTCACCGTCTGTTCTCCCTGGCTTGTTCGCAAAAAAGTTCCCTCCACGCTGCCTGGACTAAGCCATTATAATCCCCTCGCGATAGCTCCGAGGCCCACGGCACGAGCAGCGCTGCTATCATCCGCTTCTTGGTGCGAAAGCACTTTGCCAACTGTAATGATCACACTCGCCCCCATTGCTTGCGGGGACCTTACCCGATCGCGGGTGGCCAAAAAGCGGGCCGCACACGCAGAAGTCGCGTTTTTCGCGATGGCATGCAAAAACACCGCCCGCACCTTCCTTGCCTCGAGCATCTCCTCGTGCAAAGTTGTCACATATTCGCCACATCTTGCGGGTATTCTGGCAGGGTGCTGCGTATACTATCCATGCATTGTGCGGCAGACGCAGGAACGGCCGACGTCCGTTGGTCGCCCGCAAATATCGCTGCGTTGCCGCCGAACGTGCGCTGTCCGGCGCCAGAGCGGAAGCCTAAACCCCCCATGTGAGAGAGGAAAACACGCCGGCAGCGGCGATTCCGCAAATGTATGCTAAATTGGCGACTGTCTCCCGCCGAACGCTGTTGCCTGCGTGCCTTTTTCGCATAATCCCGGCGCGTGTGTTTCGCGCAGCACGAACACACCACGGCGTTGGCGCCCACGGCTTTCGTCAGGGTGTACAAATGCCACGGCGCGGAATCCGTGTTCTACTACTGGACGTTCCGTTTGCCACGAGGGAGCGCGGCCGGCGGTTTTACAACGAACGATGGCAAGGCGACGCTATCGCAAACACAAGCCGGCACACTGACGTTGGGGTGCTTACCACCGACGATGCAGACGCAGTCGATGCCGGCTCATCGGGTGTCCCGGTTCCATGCGGATGATGGGTGGCGTGTCGTCCTGGCCCAGACCAGGCTTTGGCACCGTGGGGTTGATGGCGGGCGAAGTGCGCGAGTCGGCGTCGGGATGTGTGGCTCGTACGGCTGGCGGAAACGGTAGCAGGATTGGAGCAGGCGAACCACGGGCGCGAGTTTGCTGCTGGCGCTGAAGGAGAGCGAAACCAACACGCTCGCACACCAGTTGCCAAGAGACGTCGCCGCGATGCAGAAAGCGCGCCTGCGCCACCACGCGTTGGGCCTCGTCAAACCGATCACAGGCCAGCAGTAGTTCCACCAGCCAAAGGAGGTTGCGACTGGAACAAGGTTGCAAATGCCAGGCGCGATACAGACAGCGAAGGGCACCGCGGGGACGTCCGACATCAGCCAGACATCGCCCCAACGCCGACCAGTAAGACGCTTGCTGCGGTGCCAGGAAAACGGCGCGGCGGAGATGGCGTAAGGCCGCGCGCTGATGCGCCGCGGACTGTTGCCGGCGATACAACCGACCAAGCCAATAGTACCAGCGGGCCTCATGGGGTTGACAGCGTAGCAGCTGGCGTAAGTGCGAACGGGCGCGGGCAAAATCCCCGAGGCGCTCAGCGATTCTGGCCAAGTAGCATTGTGCCTGCCGCCAGAGTGGTGAACCCGGTTCCCCAAAACGCAACAGTTGTTCCCAACATCGCAACGCCGCGTGCCACTGCCGGGCCTGGACGAGCCGCCGACCCCGTACCACCAACCACCTCACCAGACGGGTGCGCTGTGTCATAATTCGCCTCCGTGCTTCGATTCGCGGTCTTCCTGACCGAAAGCAGCAGCGGATGCCCGCTGAGCAGAAGGTGCTTGCCCAGCATTCTAATTATCGCAGCTGCTGGTTCAAGTCCAGCTGCGCAGCAAATTGCCCCTACCGGCCGAGGCCGAAAGCAGTCCCAACACTTTTCAGCATTTCCCATGCCGTTACGCCGTGTGCCGCCAGGGCAACGGAATGCAGGACTCGACGAACGGTGGTCAAGAAGTGCTGCGGCAGACACGCTTTGCATGGGAGAGGTTTTGGCGCAGTGGATGCTGCCACAGCGAGCGAAAGCCCACTCGCAACACCCTTCCGCGCTCGCAGCCCTGAGGCAGGGCCGTTAGCCTTGAGGCGTTGCCCAAGCGGCTCGCTAAAACATAAGGAAGCAGTCGCGGCCGTGCCAGACCGTGTCGCGGCTCTACTCGGAGTAAATTTAGCCGCCAGCAGGACTGATGCTGGCGAAATGGAGCCAAGCCATGAGCGTATATCTCGGCGTTGACATCGGAACCAGTGGCACGAAAACGGTGGTCTGCCGGGAGGACGGCACGATCCTCGCGACCGCAACGGCGGAGCATCCGTGCTACTATCCGCAGCCAGGCTGGTCGGAGCAGGAACCGGAAGATTGGTGGAAAAGCACAGTGCGGAGCGTGCACCAGGCCCTGGCACGAGCGGGAGTGGCGGGGACGGAGGTGCGCGGCATCGGGTTGAGTGGACAGATGCACGGTTCGGTGTTTCTGGACGCAGAAGGACGAGTGCTGCGGCGAGCCATTCTCTGGAACGACCAGCGTACGGCCGAGCAATGCCAGCAAATCGAACAAGCGGTGGGCGGTCGGGCTCAGTTGATTCGACTGGTGAGCAATCCCGCCTTCACGGGATTTACCGCCCCGAAGATCCTGTGGGTGCGGCAGCACGAACCGCAGATTTACGAACGCACCCGCAAAATCCTGCTTCCGAAAGACTACATCCTCTATCGCCTAACTGGGGAATTCGTAACCGAAGTGAGCGACGCTTCTGGCACTCTGTTGCTGGATGTGGCGGGGCGACGCTGGTGCAAACCGCTGCTGGAGAAATTGCAGATCGCCGCGGAGCTATTGCCCGACTGCGTGGAATCGCAGGAGGTCACGGGCAAGGTGAGTGCCCAAGCGGCCGCGGAGCTGGGAATTGCGGCAGGCGTGCCGGTGGTCGGCGGCGCCGGCGATCAGGCCGCCAGTGCTGTGGGCAACGGCATAGTCCGCGCGGGAATTCTGAGCGCAACCATGGGCACCAGCGGTGTTGTCTTCGCCCATAGCGACCAGGTCCAGACCGACCCGCAAGGACGCGTCCATACCATGTGTCATGCCGTCAAGGGCGCCTGGCATCTGATGGGAGTGGTGCTGTGTGCGGGAGGCAGTTTGCAATGGTTCCGCAATCACTTCGCTACGCCGGAGATGCGCCTGGCCGCGGAGCGCCATGTAGATGCGTATGACGTGATCCTGGCCCTGGCAGAGCAGGCCCCAGCAGGGGCCGAGGGATTATTCTTCCTGCCCCACCTGACGGGTGAACGGCATCCCTACTCCGACCCGTATGCACGCGGGGCCTGGATTGGTCTGACGGTGCGACACGGCTGGCGGCATGCAGCTCGCGCCGTGGTTGAGGGCGCGACTTTCGCTCTCCGCGATTGCTTGACCGTGATGGCCGAAATGGGCATCGTCCCGCAGCAGATTCGTCTCTCCGGCGGGGGAGCACGCAGCGCTTTCTGGCGGCAATTGCAAGCGGATATTTACGGCCACAAGGTCGCCCTCGTCAACGCTACCGAAGGCCCAGCCTATGGTGTGGCCTTGCTCGCTATGGTCGGTACGGGAGTTTACGGCTCCGTTCCTGAAGCTTGCGATGCCACTATTCGCGTCACCGAGGAACTCGTTCCCTGCCCCCAACGCAAGGCCTTTTACGATCGCTGCTATGCCGTCTATCGCCAACTCTATCCTGCCCTGCACGCGCTCTTCCCGCAACTTAGTCAGCTGACGTAACTCCAGCTCACACCTCCAATCCAGAGGTTTCGGTGCAGCCTCTCTATTGGCTTAGGCCCGTGCGGTAGCTGTTCTGCCCCGGCGGCGAGCTGGTCAACACCACCAGCAGCACTAACGCTGTAAGGACGAAAATCTAGTGTGCCCTCCACGTGGCCATCCGTTCATTTGCCGCTTTTATCGCACTTTGCCGCTAAGCTCGCAAGTCCCGCGCAATCTTCACTTAAGCCATCACGGCATTTTCGACTCGATTAGTTCCAGTGTTACATACAGCTTCCGTGCTCCTATTTCCTCTAGCGTTTCAGGTAAATCTAATTTTCGCGGTACCATGCCCTTTATAAAATCGTCGCTCCTGTGGGCAGAGATTTTTAGCCGGCCATGCTTGTCAAAGCCGATAATTCCACAAAAATCGCCAGTGTAAATACGCGCAGGCTCGTGCGCTGCGTTTATGGCAAAAGGGATTCTATAACTTTTTTTTACGCGCGGGCACTTCCACTTGGATAATATGGTCGCGTATTGTCCAAACGTTTCCCTGGAGCTCGCCGATGTTAGTTTGAAGTTCTCCACGATCATCGGTCACCGCCACGGCAGCCTCCCTCCACTTTCCCTGGAGCTTTGCAAGCATCCGCCGGGAATCCTCCAGTCCGGGATGATTATCAATTCGCCGCAGTGTTAATAAGATCAGTGGCTGCGATGACCGTGCGACCTCCAGATCCCCAGGGAATTCGTCTCCAGGGAGGCAACTGTAGCATAATAGCAGGCTTCCCTGCCTCACCAGTATAATACCGGGCATGAACCTGCCGCCGTCGAGGTCGAGTTCGCGTAGTTCTACCTTTCTGAGCCCTGTCGCGTCCTTGCTCTCACCCCGAAGAACTGTCCTCGCGAACGAACACCGGGGCAGACCAACGAGCAGCTTTTGCTCCGTGTCCCAAATAACGTATTCACCAATAATGGTTTTGACGGATCGACCTAATGCACCATGGTCCAGGCTTGGCGAGAGAGCAATTCCCTCAATGCGCCAAACGCCGTGCAGTTTTTTAAGCACCTCCGCTTCCTGAGCAGATAGTACGCTGGCTATCACCGTAGCAGGTAAGATTAGGTGCATCATATCCTCGCTCCCTCTCAATCTCACGAATCTTATGGAACACCTTGAAGCCACAAGACATTACTTGTGTCCTTGAGCCAGCTATAAAAGATCCATCCCGCCTTCTCCAGACGTCCATAAATCCCGTCAGACTCAGATTCCCCGCTATCATCATCAGGCCCAGCAATAGCCTGTGAGCCGTCGGCAAACAAGTAGAACCCAATCTCGTGTGTGAAAGCCCCGTCTTTTTCCGCCGAACTAACAGTCACAGTACGCCTATACCACAGCTCATCATTATTAAAAGTGTCGTCTTCAAAGACTGTCCAGTACAGTGTGGTGCCGTCAGCGGCAGCGCCAACACCTTTCACGACCATTGTGAACCGAGTTACATCGGTCGCCGAAACACGAATTTGTATACGATTTTCGCTTGAGTGATTAGCAGGTAAGTCTTTGAAATAAAATTCCGTAATCTTCAAATCCGTGGCGGCGAGCGCTGCGACGAAGGGATTAGATTCCGCCTGGCGCCAGTCCCTGGCTCGGAAACGCGGATAAAAATACTTAGTGGGATTAGCGTCACCATGCGGCTGAATGGTACCGCGGATTATCGCCTCGCCGTTCGCGTCCACGTACCCGCCTCCTTGAAATTGCAGGCCCGGCGGCAATTCGTCCTCTACTAAGGCCACGCTGACACTTTCACGCTCCGGGCTTTGCTCCAGGTCATCATCCTGCACCCGAATGCGTATCGTCGCTTGTTGCTTTTCAGGCGCCCAGGCAGCCGACAAAGCCGGCGAGCGTCACCAAGCCAAGTTACGAAGTACTGCCCTCAGCTTCTTACTTTACGGAATATTACCACCACCTTGCGATTACGGTCGTCCGGAGGCGTGAAGTCCTTGGGCAGGGGGTCCTTGTCGGTCTCGCTGATGGCTATTATAAGGAAGTTATCGGTGGCCTCGTAGATGAGTGCTGGAATCAGTTGGCCCCGATCGTAGAAGTCTATCCTCTTTGGAGAAATCCATGGCCTCGGCAGTACTTTTGCGGAGGCTCGCTGTCTTTTGCCCGGATTGAAGGGGTCATCCATTTGCCATCGTAAAAGTTTTCCTTCGAATAGCAGTCTAAGATTTAAGAACTGTACCTTAGTCGTCAGACTAGTCGCTTCAACGTACACCGCCTCCCACTCCCCTTGCAAAAGTTTCAAATCATTCGAGGCCTGGGACTCAGACCATGTCTGGAGGCAAAAGAGAAATAGCAAGTGGGCGGGGTGCATTGCTGCGACCTCCATCGATAGAAGTAGTCGATCCATAGTACTTTATCCATGTACGGTCGAAGCCTCAGTGAATCACTCCGGGAGATGGTCACATCACCGTGCCGTGACGTAGTATGTCCCGCTCTCCCCCAAAAAGCGGCGCATAAGCAGCAAATTGACTGAATAACTATAGACCTCGACCACCAAATCTGCCTCCTGGCCGACAGCGCGTTCAAGCCCTTCAATGTTCCCAGCGTTGTTCACGTAAATCCACATGTTTTTGATGCTAAGCTCCCATTGCCCCTGAGCACCCTGCCCAGCGGGCACGGCGGCGTAGACGTTTGTGTACAGGTACTTCCCTGTCTTCTTATCCTTCAGAGACCAGACTATGCCCTGACCTCCACCTGCAGGAGACCCTACTCCCTTGATCTTAATATCAAACTTATACTTATTCTGCTCGCCAAAACCCTTGATGGATGTCCTGTTGTTGGCATCACTACTCAGCCCAACAATCTCAACCTGATTAACGCGCAGATCCGTGGCGCCGACCTGAACGAAGTCTGACATATCCTCCGCTCCGCGCCAGTCCCTGGCTCGGAAACGCGGATAAAAATACTTAGTGGGATTAGCGTCACCATGCGGCTGAATGGTACCGCGGATTATCGCCTCGCCGTTCGCGTCCACGTACCCGCCTCCTTGAAATTGCAGGCCCGGCGGCAATTCGTCCTCTACTAAGGCCACGCTGACACTTTCACGCTCCGGGCTTTGCTCCAGGTCATCATCCTGCACCCGAATGCGTATCGTCGCTTGTTGCTTTTCAGGCGCCCAGGCAGCCGACAAAGCCGGCGAGCGTCACCAAGCCAAGTTACGAAGTACTGCCCTCAGCTTCTTACTTTACGGAATATTACCACCACCTTGCGATTACGGTCGTCCGGAGGCGTGAAGTCCTTGGGCAGGGGGTCCTTGTCGGTCTCGCTGATGGCTATTATAAGGAAGTTATCGGTGGCCTCGTAGATGAGTGCTGGAATCAGTTGGCCCCGATCGTAGAAGTCTATCCTCTTTGGAGAAATCCATGGCCTCGGCAGTACTTTTGCGGAGGCTCGCTGTCTTTTGCCCGGATTGAAGGGGTCATCCATTTGCCATCGTAAAAGTTTTCCTTCGAATAGCAGTCTAAGATTTAAGAACTGTACCTTAGTCGTCAGACTAGTCGCTTCAACGTACACCGCCTCCCACTCCCCTTGCAAAAGTTTCAAATCATTCGAGGCCTGGGACTCAGACCATGTCTGGAGGCAAAAGAGAAATAGCAAGTGGGCGGGGTGCATTGCTGCGACCTCCATCGATAGAAGTAGTCGATCCATAGTACTTTATCCATGTACGGTCGAAGCCTCAGTGAATCACTCCGGGAGATGGTCACATCACCGTGCCGTGACGTAGTATGTCCCGCTCTCCCCCAAAAAGCGGCGCATAAGCAGCAAATTGACTGAATAACTATAGACCTCGACCACCAAATCTGCCTCCTGGCCGACAGCGCGTTCAAGCCCTTCAATGTTCCCAGCGTTGTTCACGTAAATCCACATGTTTTTGATGCTAAGCTCCCATTGCCCCTGAGCACCCTGCCCAGCGGGCACGGCGGCGTAGACGTTTGTGTACAGGTACTTCCCTGTCTTCTTATCCTTCAGAGACCAGACTATGCCCTGACCTCCACCTGCAGGAGACCCTACTCCCTTGATCTTAATATCAAACTTATACTTATTCTGCTCGCCAAAACCCTTGATGGATGTCCTGTTGTTGGCATCACTACTCAGCCCAACAATCTCAACCTGATTAACGCGCAGATCCGTGGCGCCGACCTGAACGAAGTCTGACATATCCTCCGCTCCGCGCCAGTCCCTGGCTCGGAAACGCGGATAAAAATACTTAGTGGGATTAGCGTCACCATGCGGCTGAATGGTACCGCGGATTCTCGCCTCGCCGTTCGCGTCCACGTACCCGCCTCCTTCGAATTGCAGGCCCGGCGGCAATTCGTCCTCTACTAAGGCCACGCTGACACTTTCACGCTCCGGGCTTTGCTCCAGGTCATCATCCTGCACACGAATGCGTATCGTCGCTTGTTGCCCTTCTATGAAATAGTATATGCCTTCCTAATACGCCTGGTGGCCGGTCACCTCTATACCTAAGATCGTTGGCGGTGAGTTTTCCACCGTGAGGGAAATGGTGAAGGCCTCAATGAATCCGGTGCCATCGTCCAGCTTGACCACGACCGATATTTCGTCCCCAACATCGCCATGGCTGGGCTGGGCAAGGTCGAATGTGGCGGAAGTCCCTTCCACCGTCTGCACGGTCACACCATTCACGCGCCACTCTAGACGAACGCTCATGGGATCGCCATCTGGGTCGCTGACGCCGATTACGGTCGCTTGCAATAGGTCCTGAGTACGTGGTGCCAGATTGCGGCTCGCATCCGACACATTGACGAGTGAGAGCGCCTCTATCGTAGGCGGCTCGTTTTCCGGTGGCGGGTCATTGCCGGGATCCAGCAGCGGTTCGGCGAGGTTCGGATTATCTATTACCGCCCAATTGAAACTTATAGTCGACGTGTCACCGTCGGCCAGGTTTTGCAGGGTGAGGGTGACATAATAGGAATAGGGCGAGTTTTCAACGCTGGCGGCGTCGTACGAGATAATGCCACTGATGATGCCAGTGTTAGGGTCTAAACTAAGCCCTGGCGGAAGACTATTGGGAGCAGGAGTGGTGGGTGTGCTAAATGTGAGGGGGCTTGCATATTCAGGCCAGCGTAGGCAGAGCCCCAGAGCGATTGCAAGTCGAGATAGACATAGTCGCCTTCGGTGTTCGACTGGTCGCCGGGGCTAAGCACAATATAGTCAGTATTGTGGATACGCAAAGTGGCTGACGCCGAGGCGGTATCTACGCCGTCGGTGGCCGTGAGGGTGATGGTGTATTCGCGGGTGGGAAACTATTCGTTAGCCAAAGATGGAGGCGAATGCTCCATCAGCCGTACCAAAAGGCGTATTGTTCGCACGGTCCAACTATTTTCTCTAAGGCGGATTTGAAATTGATGAGAGATGGCCTACTAAAAATGAGCGACCTGGCTATACACCAGTCACTTGGGCATCCCACTTCGGTAAAAAATTCGAAGGCAAACTCGGTGCGAATATAACCGTAGGGATAGCCAGGTTCGGCGTCCCGTTCGAGAACATTGTCATAGAGGTTTGGGCCAATCAAGGTCGCAATAAAGCCGACCTCGGGAATCCAATTATCCATGATTTCAGGCGGAATCGCCTCACGAATCTGGCTAACAACTCGGGCATAAATAGCTGGTTTGTTGCTCCACCATGCAAGGGAAAGGCAATACCACGGTGATAGCCCTGGCAATATTTCCTCGTATATGGTGTGTAATTTAACTTTGTCGCGGGCGAGAACCACTCGTTCCGAATAATGATCTCCTGAATTCTCTAGCACATGAACTGAGTCGCAGCGCTCAACGTTCAGCAGGGCGAATAACCCGCTAAGAACCTCGGCAGGTTCGTGTATCTTTCGCGAATGATACAGAATAATGTGTCCATCAAACGACATCCCGGCCTCCTTGTCTAGTCATGGCTCTAGCGACCAATTATCCGATAGACGGAGAATACGGTAATAGTATTGGTAAAGGAGTCGTCCGGTACAAAATGGCTGAGGTAGCTATTGATTCGGACCACTGCCTGAGCGGCAAGGAGCCTGGCCCACTCATCGGTCTCTGCATTCCTAACTTCCTCCAGAGCCCTCAATACCCCATCGAACTCTTCGTTATAGTCGTTGATACTAATGATAGCTCGAAGACTAGCGGCAATGCCCAAACCAGCACTGACAAGAGAAAAGATTTTAACTGCCCTTGCGTAACGAGTATTAGGCAAGAGTTTGCCAGAAGCTCTATCCCACACTATTGGCGAGGCCACCGTTTTAATGCTTGGTTTGCTCAACACTTGGCGCAACCGGTTAGCCTGCTGGGAGAATATGTACCCATCTGGGGTCTTGAGGTCATATGCATCTAGTATTTTTTCCATTTTCAGTTTTTCTCCTACTTTAGGCACATAGCGAGATTCTACGTACATAGCATCAATCTGCACGAGGCCGTCGTATCGCACGCCTCTGGGGTATTCTCCAACCGCAACTATTTCCAGGGTGTCCTCTCGAATCCAGACGTTAGTATACCATCGCTTTTCCCAATTGGCGAGTCCCGGAATATACCTGCGCCAATTATTCTCCTTCTCCCGCACCAATTCCAATTCCTCCCAGACACGTCGCTCAAATTCTTTACCAAAAGCTCCAGGATCAGGATTCCCACTCGCTGTTGCTGGCGGCTTCCAGTTTTCTTGCACCATTTTATTTGTCACGCGTTCGACTATTTTACTGATTTGTTCGTCCGCGTTAGTAAAAGCAGTTA
>BEIM01000018.1 GCA_002898995.1 bacterium HR36 | reverse complement strand
GGCAGCATACGCTTTGTTGGGCAAGACGCGGGACAGACGGCGGAGCAAACCCTGAACCTCGAATATACCGGACCGCTGGACTGGCGCATTGTGGAAGTGCACAATCCGTATCCATTTTTGTCAGTATACGTGGAGCCTTTGTACCAGCGGCCGCAAGAAGTGGGCTACCGCTTGAGAGTACGGTTAGGAGAACAGGCCCCGATTGGAAACTGGTTGGCTACGCTAACCTTGCGAACCAACGAACCGAGTCTGCCTTACCTGAATGTACAGGTGGAGGGCCAAATTCGGCCGAGCATCGTGGTATCGCCGGCTAGCGTGCTGTTGAGAAGCAAAAGCGATGGTGCGGCGCAGCAACGAATTGTTCTGCGCGGCAAACAACCATTCCGCGTACTAGGCGTGCGGCAGATGCCAGCAGGAATCGAGGTCGAACCTGGCAGCGATCGTCCTCAAGTCCTGCACGTGGTTACCGTGCGTTACCGCAAACAAGATACCCCAGTTCGCGCTGCGGTAATTCAACTGGCCACAGATTGCCCCGAGCAGCCGCTTGTGGAAATCCCGGTACAGGCAGGCTCAGCGCCTTGAAGTATTCCCAGGGTGAACTATGGCCAAGCACAACCAGACGCCAGGTGAGGTTCCTTGGCGCCGAAAACAATTCCCGGCAAAGTCCGCAACGGCAGGCGCAAAAAGAAACGGGGTGATGACTCCCAGCGCAGGGTAAACCCTCCCCGTGAGGGCCACCCAGTCACCACCCCGCATACGCGCCAGAGTGTTTACTGCGACCAATAACAATGTAAGCAACAACCGAGGCAAATGCAAGTAGAGGGAGGCCGGCTATCGCAGGGTAAAGGGAGTTGGCTTCGCTAACCTGGATGTAACTCGGCCAGGCGATACTTGTCCTATCTAGGCCAAGCCAACTAGAATCCTTACAGCCAGTTGCCGGGCGCTGCCGCGCAAACGCGGCGAAGAGCGGCACGGCTGGCCGGGAGCAGGACGGCCGCACAGCCGCCATCTACGCCCGGTTCCTCCACCACGAAATGTGGCTCCGGTTGACATGCCGCGGGATTATTACGAGATTCTCGGGGTGCCACGCAACGCCACCCTGGAAGAAATCAAAAGCGCGTATCGCAAGCTCGCAATGAAGTACCACCCGGACCGCAACCCGGGGGACAAGGAAGCGGAAGCCAAATTCCGCGAGGTGCAAGAAGCCTACGAAGTACTCAGCGACGAGAAGAAACGGGCACAGTACGACCGCTACGGTCGGGTTTTCGAGCACGCTGGGGCGGAAGCTGCTGCGGGGGCTGGGCCTGTTGGGGGCTACGAGTTTCGCTGGGGTCCTGGCGGGGCGACCATTTTCGGCGAGGGCCTGGATACGGAAGACTTGTTCGAGATGATTTTTGGCGCACCGCCGGGACGACGAGGCCGACGCCCACGCGCTCGTACCGTTTGGCCTAGCGGGCAGGACATTCATCAAGAAATCGAAGTGGATTTTTTGACAGCTGCGCGTGGCGGGTCAATGGATCTGCGGATAGAGCATCCGGAAACCGGCCCCACGGTGGTTCGCGTCCATATCCCCGCTGGTATTGCCGATGGCCAGAGTCTCCGCCTGCGTGGCCAGGGCATCGCTGGGGGTGACCTGTATCTGAAAGTGCGTATCCGTCCCCATCCGTTTTTCCGGCGCGAAGGAAACGACCTGATCGTGACTGTGCCCATTTCCGTTGCGGAAGCGGTGCTGGGCGGCAAGATTGAAGTACCCGGGCTTGACGAAACCCTCGCGGTGACTCTGCCACCAGGCGTTTCTTCCGGGCAGCGCCTGCGGATTCGCGGCCACGGCTTGCCCATTCCCGGGACAAAGCAACGCAGCGATTTGTACGTGGAATTGCAGATCGTTTTGCCCAAGAATCTCGACCCGGAAAGTCGCAAATTGATCGAGGAATTCGCCCGCCGCAATCCTTATAATCCCCGTGCCAACTTGCGGCCGTGAGCACTGTACTAGCCGCACCGGGATGATGAGGCATGCCCAAGCAGTTCGGTTTGTCGCGACGGGAGCGGTTACGTGCGGACGCTGATTTCGACCGCCTTTTTCAGCTGCGCCAGACCTCGTCCGATGCGTCGTTGGTCGTATTCGCGGCTCCGAATCAACTTTCCTGGGCGCGTGTGGGGCTGGCGGTGGCACGTAAATGGGGCAAAGCGCATGTTCGCAATCGCATTCACCGCTTGCTCCGCGAGGCCTTTCGCCTTTCCAAACCGCAGATCCCTACCGGCTATGATTACATATTGCTACCTCGCAAAATCGAAGGTCTGACACTCCGGCAACTCCTGCAATCCGTTCCCCGATTAGCGGCGAGGGCGGCGGCTCGTTGTCAGCGCGAGCTGGCTCCGCCAGCATCTCTCCAACCGGACGCGGACGCAACCCCAGCGCCGTCGAGCCAGGGCGGATTCGGCGGCCAGGACAAATCCTAGGGCACGCCCAAAGCCTTTTCTGCGACCGCAAGGGCAGAGCGTTTCGGCTGGTGTTTCCAACGGCGATGCAGCCAGAAATACTGGCGGATATCGGCGCGGATGAGTTTTTCCAGACTAGCGGTAAAGGCGCGGGTCAGTTCCCAATGGGGCCGCGGACCATTTTGGTACTGCTCGGGATAAAAAATGTCGCCGATCTCCACGCGGTAGCGCAAGGGACCGAGCCGGCGAACGACCGCAGTGAGAACGACGGCACCATGCTCAAAAGCCAGTAAGGCGGCGGATTTGTGGGTGGATGCGAGCCGACCGAAAAACGGCACAAACAAACCGCGTGGCCCCGCATCCTGATCCACCAGCATGGCCACGGTGGCACGGTGTTGGAGCAAGGCGGTGATCCGCTCGAGTTCGCCTTTTTTAGCCAGCAGTTTCTGCCCGGTACGCTGGCGAAATCGCCGTACCCAGCGGTCGAGCCAGGGATTGTCCAGGGGTCGTGCGATCGCCCAGCTGCGAAAGCCGAACAGCCCCAATACATAATTCGCCAACTCCCAGTTGCCGTAATGAGCCGTCAACAGCAAACAAGGTCGCCGGTCCAGCAACGCCCGCGCCATCAAACCTGCGCAGTCATCGAGTGCGACAAACTTCCGCCAGGTGCTCGGCCAGAGTTTCCGAGGCAGCACGAGGCATTCCACAAGCATTTCGCCGAAGTGCTGGTACACCGCCTGCACCAGATGGTCGAGTTCGGTCGGGGAAAACTTTCCTGGAAACGCGGCGGCCAGGTTTTGCCGCGCTACCTCGCGGTGTCGCCGATCTAGCCAATACCCCAGCCAGGCTAGGCTCCGCCCCAGGGCATACGCCCAGCTGATCGGCAGGCTTTGCAACACCAGCACGATAAAACGCACGGCCAAATAGACCGCGAAATCCGCTATCCCATGGCGTTTCTTCGCCATCGCCTCCGTGCTCCCTTTGCGTGGCTAAAATGCAGCCATCATAGCCTTTACCTCTTCCACCGCAATACCGAGTCTTGCCAAACTTTCTCGGGCGACCAAGAAAACTCCCACCGCTACGAATAGATTTAACGAAAACTTTCGGCGAGTGCGACAAAGCTGTCCACATGCCGTCCCTGCCAAATCCGGCAATAGCTCCCAGGAGGCTCAAAATGCTTGCAGAAATGACCTGGTTGCCTTGGTTGATAAGTATCGCCGCATTGGCGATCCTAGCGCTGTGGGCCATTAGCGTGTACAACGGTTTGATAAACCGCCAGACGGAAGCGCAAAACGCTTGGTCGCAGATTGATGTGCAACTCAAGCGCCGCTACGACCTGATTCCCAACCTGGTCGAAACGGTGAAAGGTTATGCCGGCCACGAAAAGGAAACGCTCGAGCGCGTGGTGCAAGCGCGAAATGCCGCTATGCATGCCCGCGGTATCTCGCAACAAGCCGAGGCGGAGAACGCGCTGTCGGCGGCGTTGCGGCAACTCCTGGTGGTCGTGGAAGCTTATCCCGAATTGAAGGCCAACGAAAATTTCCGCGCCTTGCAAGAAGAGCTGACATCTACCGAGAACCGCATCGGTTTCGCCCGCCAGCATTACAACGACGTGGTTGCCCAATACAACGCCGCATTACGCCGATTCCCCTCGAATCTCATCGCCGGGTTGTTCCGTTTCCCACAGTACGAGTTTTTCCAGCTAGACGCCAGTGAAGCGGCGCAAGCTCGACAGGCGCCGCGGGTGCAATTTTGAAGCAACTCCTGAGATGCGGGCATGTCCGCGCTGGTCACTTTCCGCGATCTCATTGCCGCCAATCGCCGCAAGAGTGCCTGGTTAGTGGTCGGGTTTTGTGTGTTTACCACGCTGGCTATTTTGGGAATCAGCTTGGGCGTCATCGCGTTGGTGGCACCGGGAGCCTTGGAATACTGGGACTGGCGACAAACCGCAGTGCTAACGTTGCTGGCCGCCGCCATTTCTGGAATGGTTGCCCTGCTGGCAGTATATCGCGGCGACCGTTTCTTGCTGTTGGCCAGCGGTGCCCAGCCTATTGCCAAAGCCGACGACCCGCAACTGTACAACGTCGTCGAGGAAGTGGCCATCGCTGCCGGCATTCCGACACCTCCGGTGTACCTCATAGACGACACCGCGATGAACGCGTTTGCCACAGGGCGCGATCCGCAGCATGCCGCCATTGCCATCACGCGTGGCTTGCGCGAAAAACTGACGCGCGACGAACTGCAGGGCGTCATCGCTCACGAGATCGCCCACATCCGCAACTACGACATCCGCCTGATGATGCTGCTAGCCGTGCTTATCGGCACAGTCGCCGTGCTCGCCGATTTCTTCTTCCAGATGCTGCGCTTCACCGGCCGCGTTCGCTCGTCTTCGCCAAGTGGTCGCCGTCGTTCCAGTGCTGGCGGCGGAGTCGTGGCGCTCATCGTCACGGTCATCGCGCTATTCCTGGCTCTCCTTGCGCCGCTGGTGGCGCAGATTATCCAGCTGGCGGTCAGCAGGCAACGCGAATACCTGGCGGATGCTACCGCCGTCGAACTGACACGCAATCCCCAAGGTATCCTCGGGGCCTTGAAAAAGCTGGCCCTAGACACTGAAGTCCTCGAGGTAGCCAATCGCGGCACGGCCCACATGTATTTCGTTAACCCGATTCGTCAATACGCCGCTCGTGGCCATTCCATCTTTGCCAGCCATCCTCCCATCCAGGAACGCATCCGCCGCCTCGAACAACTTTTGGTTTGACAGCTTGGCAACGGAACGCAACGCACCCTGGCAGGTGCTTTCGCGGGTGCAACAAAAGCAGCGAGGATTTGACCAAATGCATGCACGACCAGTGTTAGCCCAGAAACTGTTAGGCAACGAATCAGCCAGGGTGGGCCAGTTCCTCCAAGGGAACACTGACCCACCCAAGTTTTCGTCCTACGCCGTAGCCTGCCAATACTCGCTACAGGTTACCCCGGATGGCTTGGGCTATCAGCTTCGTCCATGTCCAGGCTGTCCTGTGATTACAGGTTGAGTTCGGGCAGCGCTGGCTTAGGACGCGGGGATGGGAATTACGTCATTCCGCTTGCTGCCAGTTGATCGTACCGCCGTCATCGCGGACTATCAGCGTACACAGAATCGGGTTGACTTGAATGGAGTAGCGGATACGTCGTACGGTACGATCCGCCATGACCACGTTCCACGAGCCAGGATGCGCGGAACCCATTCGTTGACTACCGGCCACACCACGGGTGTCCTGCATCGGCTGATTGGAAGTGAAAAGCGGCCCAACGTCGTTATCCCAGCCGTTGGGATAGCTGTTGTCATCATAACCTGGATTGCTGCCATAGAAGTTGACTTCCATAAATTTTTCACTGATGAGGATCGTGTTCGAGGTGCCGTCAGGAACACCCCCATCCAAGCTGCACACACGGATGTTGAGGTTACCACCGCTGCGGACAATGATCTGGCCCGCCTCGTTGCGATTACCATACGGCCCACTACCTTGTAGGTAGGTAGCTGTCTGACCAGGCGGGAGGAAGTCGAGGTTGCAAGCGGGTACACCGTAATCACACTTGGCCGGCGTATAGGCCACCGAAGCGCTGGCGCCACCGTTTTGGCTGATATCAAACCAACCCAGTGTACTGGTGCGTGCCGGCCCTGGGCGCGGGGTACGCCGGCTCGGGCAGTGGTACGCTGGGATAGGCGTCTGGGCAATGGTCATTTCCGACTGGTTGCTTCCAGGAACGCCCGGCAGGTTGAACAATGTGGTTTGTTCCATGTAGGGCAGGATCTGGTAGAAGAAGCCCCAGTTCTGGAACGGGGCAGTCATCGGTTGACCGTTCGCCAGCAACCGTGCCCCAGCGGGGAAGGTGTAGCTGACGCCGTTAATCACCGCGGTTGTGGTACTGGTGTTGTTGATGTGCGTGAAACCTGCACTGGGGAAAATGTTGTAATCGTTGTGGAAGTTGTGAGCTGCCAGAGCGATCTGCGACAAATTGTTACCGCATCTCATGCGATTGGAAGCCTCACGCACGCGTTGGATGGCCGGCAAAAGTAAGGCCATCAACAGCCCAATGATGGCTATGACCACCAAAAGCTCGATCAAAGTGAATCCAAAGCGATGCTGCTTCCGCAGACTGTACGACATCGGGCAATCTCCTCCTTTGAAAAGCTAATCAGACCGTGCTTCGAACGAGGCCCAGTGCCTCGTCCTGCGAAGCTGGCTGCGCAGCCTAACCGTGTACGGTTTTAGCATTGGGGACTGCTAAAGTCAACAATTCTCATCCGGAATTAACGAACTTCCTCATTTTTTCCTCATCCGCGTCCACACTCCCCAAGTAAATCAGGCCGGAAAGCCTTGCTTGCCGGCCCGACGTTTGGCAGATTAGACGCGGTTGCAAGTTACTCGAGATTCTGCAGGTTGAAGGCCTGACCGTCGTCGCGCACACAAGCACGTGTCAGGACACCGACGTTGACACTATAACGAATCCGCCGCACCGACCGATCTCCCATCACGGCGTTGAAGCTACCCGGATGTGCCGAGCCAAAGGCTCCATCAGGCGGGCTGCTCCAGCCCGTCCAGGTGGCGATATTGAAATCCTGCATCGGCTGGAAGTTACCATTGCGGCGCGTGATGCGATCCCAACCGCAGGTGTGATCTGCCTGGTCGCCTTGACCCCAGCGCGTGTATTCGTTAGGTCGCATAAACTTTTCCGCGAACATGACAGTATTCGACGTACCGTCAGGTACGCCTCCATCTAAGCTGCATATAATATTGGTGTTGTAACCGTAACCTGATCGAACAATTATCCCGCTTGCTGTCCATTGGTTGTACGGGGGCGAATAGGTCGAGGTAAGGGCCGTCGGATCCGTAGGAGCTATTGCTTGACCAGTGCGTGGTTCAGCCATGGCTAGCACGTAATCCATAGCGGCTACGTTCTGTCCACCGGACACTGTAGGCCCCATTACGCCAGTCGTTGATTCTTGCCATTGGAAGTGGTTCATCCAAGGGCCAATACCTGTTCTAACAAATGGCCTGCGCCGGCTTGGACAATAGTAAACTGGGATAGGCGTTCCAATGATTGTAGGTTCCTGCCCCGGGGGTAAACGAAACAGATTGTCAAACTCCAAATAGGGCAGCAGTTGATAGCCGAAGCCCCAGGCTTGAAAAGGTGCCTGTGCAGGCGAGCCGTTCGTGAGAATCCTAGGATTACCCCAGCCCACTCCAGCACTGGGAAACAGGTTGTAATCGTTGTGGTAGTTGTGGGCCGCCATCGCCATCTGCGACAGATTGTTACCGCATCTCATGCGATTGGAAGCCTCACGCACGCGTTGGATGGCTGGCAGGAGCAAGGCCATCAAGAGGCCTATGATGGCGATGACCACCAAAAGCTCGATGAGCGTAAAAGCTCTACTACGCCTCAAGCTGACACTCCGACGCATCACTGTGCCTCCTTTTGAAAAGACCCATGATGTTGGCGGACAGATCCGGCATCTGTCCCTGATTTTCTCTCCCTCCCCAAAAATCATTATATGAGAGCGACCAGCAGTCTTTTATGATAGGACGAGCCTCGAAATTTGGCTAGCGGCGTTAGCATATAAATATTCAATCGCGCCGCCACGTGCTTGTCAAGAGGAATCCAACCGATTTTCATAATGCAACCGACCGATAGGCAAGTGGGCTTGCTCCCAACGCGGCATGCCGCCGCGCATGAACTACTATGTGTTGACTTCTTGTCAGGTTCGGGCAACAATCAAACCGGAACGAATCGCCCGTGGGCTGCCGCACCGAGGCGGAGGTCGTCTCAACGATGTCGGAGGGCCCCGAGCTTAAAAGCGAGCGCAGACAGCCACGTGCCGCACTTGCGAGTGGTGTGCCCGGCCATGCCCAAGCTCTTCATGCTTATTCTCAAAAATCTGCGGCGGAATCCCGTGCGGGTTAGCCTCACAGGGTTGGCCGTACTAGTGCTGGTAACAATCTACGTGCTGATTCAATCGGTGCTGAGTTTTCTCGACCAACAAATGCAGGAGAAAACCACGAACATCCGCCTGATCATCACCGAGCGGTTTCGCATTCCCAGCCGGTTTCAAAAGGCGGATTTCGACCGCATTGTTTTGCCCGGAGGAGAAACCTATGCCCGCCTCACGCAGCTGCCGGGCTACCGCCCCGAGGCGTGGACCTTATGGCATTTCATAGCGTTCAGCATGGATCCCGATCTGACGCGGCGGGATCCGAACCGCTTTTTCTTCGCCATCGCCACCTTACCCGAGAAAATGCCGACGATGATAGACGGTTTGGAGGGAATTGACCCAGCCCTTTGCGATAAGCTGAAAAATCCCGGTGTTTCCGGAATGGAGAACGCGGGCTTACTCCTGGGGCCGAAGCGCTTGGCACGCCTGGGGGTGCGGATAGGCGACCGCCTGCAAGTCTTTTCCCTCAGCCATCGCGATCGCGCGGGCCAACCCATCAAAATGGATTTCATTGTGGTGGGTGTGCTCCCAGAAAACACGCGGTGGGACGAAGCTGCCTTTATGGACTACGAGTACCTGGAACGCACCTTGACGGACGCCGGCAGCGACCTGGCTGGGCTGATCAACCTCGGTTGGCTCACCGTGCTTGACCAGCCAACGGCGCAGGCAGCTTGCGCCATCATCGAAAGCCAGAACCGCAATATCAAGTGTGAAACCGCGGCCACCGCTGTCAATCGGTTCTTTGAGCCGCTCAAAGATATCCTTTTCGGTGTCCGTTACATTTTGGTGCCGACCATTCTGGTAGTGATGGCGGTGGTGGTGTCTAACGCCATCGGCATTACCGTCCGCGAACGCACTAGCGAAATTGCCGTGCTCAAGGTGCTCGGCTTCACTCCCCTGCAGATTCTCTGCCTGATCCTGGGAGAAGGCGTATTGCTGGGACTGGTAGGAGGCGTTCTGGGCGTGGCTCTGCCACACTTGCTGGTCAATTACGTATTCAAAGGCATTCGGCTGCCGTTGGGATTCTTCCCGGTCTTTTTCGTGCCGCCCCGTGCGTATTATTGGGGGCCATGGATTGGAACGGCTACTGCACTGGCGGGGAGTATCTGGCCGGCACTCACTGGCTGTCGGGTTCGCGTAGCCGAGATCTTTAGCCGCGTTACCTAAACGCCGGACGACTCGCATTGGCCATGATCCCGATTCGCTACAACCTGCGGAACCTTGTGGTGCGTTGGCGGGTCACTCTGCTGACGGCCCTCGGATTTCTGCTGGTAGTGGCGATTCTTGTGGTCATGCTTGCGTTTGTGGAAGGAATCAATGAACTAGCGCGACGAGCGGGGCGCCCGGACAACGTGCTGGTGTTGCGCGAGGGTACCAATGACGAACTCTTCAGCGACATTGCCGACACTGCCGACCTGGCACGCGTCTGGCTGAGCGAATACGTGGCTACGGATGAAACGGGCGAGCCGTTGTATAGTCCGGAAGTCTATGCCATCGCCACCCAACAGCTGCCTCCCGACCCGCGCGATGGCCGACCGCGTTATCGCTTCCTCCAGGTTCGCGGCGTTCTCGATCCGCAACGCGCCGCTCGCGTGCATGGTTTGGGTTTGCTGCGCGGCCGTTGGTTTAGTGCTGTCGGCGATGAATGTGTCCTGGGCGAGGGCATTGCGAACCTGCTCGGTTTGGATGTCGGCAGCCGTTTCGCCATTCGCGAGGGATTGCTTTGGAAAGTAGTCGGGATTCTCGATTCCCGCGGTACTCCGTTCGACTCCGAAACCTGGGCGAAACGCGAAGTCGTCGGCCAGGAATTTGGCAAGGACAACGTCGAACGCGGCCAGCGTTTCTTCACTTCAATCCTGATTCGGCTGCGCGACCCGCGTTGGGCCAGTTGGTTTTGCGATTCGCTCAAATCGCGCACGGGGCTGGAAGTGAGCGGCATTCCCGAGCCCAAGTACTACGAGCGCATGTCAGAAGCCAATACTATGTTCCTGGCGGCGGCGTTGTTCATTGCGGCGATCATGGCCGTCGGCGGCATGTTCGGACTGATGAACACTATGTTTGCTGCCGTCAATCAACGTACCAAGGACATTGCCGTCCTGCGAATTCTCGGTTACCAGCGCTGGCAAATCCTGCTTTCGTTTTTGTTCGAGGCGTTGCTGCTGGCGCTCTTGGGTGGTCTCGCCGGAATGGCGCTAGGCAGCTTGTTTCACGGCGTCGAGCAGAAAAGCTTCATTACCTCCGGCCAAGGCGGCGGCAAAACGGTCGTCTTCCAAATCACGGTAACACCATTTGTCCTGCGTACGGCCCTGGCGTTTACCATCTTCATGGGTTTGCTCGGCGGGCTTATTCCTTCCTGGGTGGCCACACGCTTGCGACCGTTAGCGGCGCTACGCTAAGCCACCCACGCGCCTCTTGATTACGCCCGATTGAACCCCAGTACCCGCATTGCAGATTAACACTGCCGCTCTTACTTTATCTGCTATCCCGGACCTAGCAATCTATGCACTGGAATCCATACGGCACTTAAGGACCGACATGCACGAGCTTGCCGAGGTGCCGCCTCTACCGACTTCTTCCTGACATCGTATGTGCCGGCCGTGAGATCTAGTCTGGGCCATGGCCGATATAGCGGTCTAGCCAGGCGAAAACTTCGTTGTACCACAACCGCGAGTTTTGCGGCTTGAGGATCCAATGATTTTCGTCGGGGAAATAGATCAGGCGGGTGGGAACCCCTTTCTGCCGCAAAGTGTTATAAAATTCGAATCCTTGGGTTACAGGCACTCGGTAATCCTTTTCCCCATGCGAAATCAGGGTGGGCGTGCGGAAATAAAGAGAAAAGCGCTGCGGCGACTGCTTATCCACGCGCTCCATGTTTTCCCAGGGGGGTGCGCCTAAGGCCCGCTCTCGAAATTTCAAGATATCGGAAGCCATCATGCTGTGCCAGTTATAAACGCCCGCGTGGCAGACTAAACATTTAAACCGCTCGGTGTGGCCATTGATCCAGGCAATCATGTATCCGCCATAACTGGCTCCCGCGGCGGCGGTGCGTGTCTTATCTACATAAGGCAACGTCTCGAGGTAATCGGTGGCCTTCATAATATCTATAAACGGTTTTTGCGCTAAATCGCCGGTGATGGAGTCGGTAAACTCTTGCCCGAAGCCACTGGAACCGTGAAAGTTGACGCAAGCTACGACATAACCGCGCGCGGCAAACAAATGCAGGTTCCAGCGGAAATGAAATTCATTGGTAACCGCATTGTGGGGGCCGCCGTGAATGATTTGCAGCAACGGCCAACGCTTAGTCTTGTCAAACGCGGGCGGGTAAATCACCCACATTTGCACAGGCCGATCCTCCGCACCAGGAAACCAAACCTCATCCACGAACCCTAAGGACCATTGGCTGACTAAGTCGCGATTGAGATTCTCAATGATCCTAGGCTCGCCGTCAGGGAGATGCAGGGCCATTAAGGTGGGGGGCAGTCCGAAATGCGAACGCAGGAATACAAGGCATTGGCCGCGGCGATTTAGTGCTGCCGCTCGGTCACTATACTGCCCGGTTAGCGCGAGCAATTTTCGACCATCGGCGCCAACGCGATAAAGGCGTACATAACCTTGATCCTCGGCCTCGAAATAAATCTCTTGGCTATCCGGCGACCAAAGGGGATTGACGCAAGAACGGTCTAACGAAGCGGTTATCTCGCGGTGCTGCCGACTTGCCCGATCATAGAGCATAATTCGCTGCCGGTCTGCGTAAAAATAGCGCGTGGTTTGCCGTAAATAGGCGATAAATCGGCCATCGGGGCTATATCGCGGGCTAAAATCGTTGCCGAGATTTTCTGCGGTGATATTGCGTAAAGTGCGCTTGCCATCTAGGGAAAGGGTATAGAGGTCGGCATTGAATTCGCGGCCGAAATCCTTGCTGCTATCTGCCACGAAACAAATTTCGGCACCGTCGGGAGCAATATCAAAATCGTCCTCGGAAGCAGTGGTAGGAATGAGATGGACGTTAAGCCCTGCCAGCACATTGCGGTGCTGGCCCGTGGCTACATCCACGGCAAACAACACAGGTACCTGGCCATCCGTCAGCCAGCGATCCCAGTAGCGGAACAAGGCCGATTCGATAATAGCGGCCTGGACTTTTCTCTCCTTTCGTTCTTTCTGGCGACGCCGATGGCTCTCATCATCGGGGGTATCGGGCCAGGTATTAGCAATGCAGTAAATAGTTTTGCTATTGGGCGACCATTTGAGCGCCGTTACCGCGGAGGGTAGCTTCGACAGCTGGCGAGCTTCGCCGCCATCTGGCCGTAGGAGATAAACCTGCGCTTCTTCCGCGTCGCGCTTGGAAATGAAGGCAATCCATTGGCCATCCGGCGACCAAACGGGCTGACTATCCCGGGCAGGATGGGTTGTGAGCTGGCGCTGCTGGGAACCATCGGTGGCGAAGAGCCACACGTCGGAAGTGCCCTCGTTCTTGTCCATGTCGTAGGTGGTAACTTCGGCAACCGCGAATCGGCCGTCCGGGGAGAGTGAAGGCCGGCCAATGCGTTTGACCGCCCAGAGGTCCTCCACAGTCATCCGGCGCTGGCCTGGCTGTTCCGCCGCGACTTGTTTGACCTGAATCTTGGCCTGGGCGCAAACCTCCAGCTCCAGCCCAGCGAAAACTGCTAATCCCAGACCCAATCGCAGCAACCCCAGTCGTAGTGGCATGGGAATCTCCTCCTGTTGCAAGAAAGTCGGGTCCTTTGAGCAGGCCGCAGGGACTGCGAGATTAACTAAGCCCAACGCGGGCGGTTGGCCAAGAAGAAAAGTGCGGAACAGCTGATTCCAGCATGTCCCGCCCTGGTCGCCATGAGTACAAGCTCAGGATTCTCTTACGTTAGGTCGGACAATCGGCCAGTGCTATCGCCGAATTTTTCCAGGTGGACGCCCAGTTGGTCGAGCAACACCAGGTACAGGTTCATCAAAGGCGTCTCTTTGGGATAGCGCAGGTGGCGCCCTGTTTTTATGTTACCGCCTCCTTTGCCGACAAGCAGGATGGGTAAATCGTCGTGATTGTGGCGGTTGCCGTCTCCGATACCGCTGCCGTAAATAATCATGCAATTGTCCAGCAGGGTCGCATCGCCTTCCCGGATGGATTTCAGCTTCGCGATAAAGCGGGCGAACTGTTCCATGTGGAAACGATTGATGGCGCGAATCTTGTCGAGCTTGACCGGGTCGCGGCCATGATGCGAAAGATCGTGATGTCCCTCGGGAATGTTGATAAACCGATAACTCCGATTGCTGCCCTCGTTGGCGAATACCATCGTCGCGATGCGGGTTTGATCGGTCTGGAAAGCGAGCACCAGCAAATCGCAAAGCAAACGAATATGTTCGGCGTACTCCTGCGGGATGCCCGCCGGCCGGGAAATACCTGCCACTTCCTGAGCCGATTCTTTCTCGGCCTGCTGGATCCGGCGTTCGACTTCTCGCACGGAAGTGAAGTATTCCTCGAGTTTGCGCTGGTCGTTGCGGCCGAGTTGCCGGCGCAGGTCGTTGGCTTCTTCGAGGACGAAATCGAGGATACTCTTCTGGCGTTCGGGTTTGGCGCTGCCTCCGATACCGACGCCGCGACCAAAAAGCCGATCGAACACTGAGCGCGGGTTGATGTCCTTAGGCAGGGGTGTGGACTCACCCCGCCAGGCGATCGTGGAGGAATAGGCGCAGCTGTAACCCGAATCACAGTTCCCGCTGGTGCGGCTCGGTTCGCAGCCAAGTTCGAGTGAGGCGAAGCGCGTTTGCTTGCCGTAATGGTGAGCGGCTACCTGATCCACGGAAATGCCAGCGCGAATATCCGCGCCCGCCGTCTTGCGGGCCTGCACGCCGGTCAGGAACGAAGCCATCGCTCGCGCGTGATCGCCCGGCCCATCGCCGTTTGGCCTCGCTTTGTCCAGCGTCAGCCCGCTGAGAACAAGCAAGTCGTCTTGGAACGGTTTGAGCGGTTCCAGGATGTGGGGCAATTCAAAGTCTCGACCAACTTGGGCGGGAGTCCAGGCGGGCATGTGAATGCCGTTGGGCACGTAAAAGAACGCCAACCGTTTAACAGCTTGCGGCGAAGCAGGGGCTGCTAACGATGGAAGGGGAATCATAGCATCGAGCAAGGGCAGCGCTATACTCGCCCCCAGACCTTTCAAGACGGTTCGGCGGGAAATTCGCTTGGCCATGGCGGGTCTCCGATTAGGTGGGCCTGAGTGTGAATGGGCTGACCATCTTCCGTGCTATTATCGAGCAGGGTGGAGGGATGGTCAAGAATATTTCCGCCCCCGGGTTGTTGACTCGGCCTAGGAAATGTGTATACTGGTCGGAGGTTAATAGGTAATGAGAAAGGCGGGGTCAAGCTGATGCGCTACAAACTGCGCCGGGGGCAATCCTGGGGAATCCGGTTTTTGTCGGCACTGCTATTGTGTATCGCCCTGGTGTTCCGCTCTTTTGGGCCTGCTTGCACGCTGGCGCAGCAAAAGCCCCAGCAGAACGAGCGGCCATCGGCGACACTGATCGAGATGCGCGACTTGGTGGCCAAGCACGTCCGTTTGGTTCGCGAGGGAAGGCTTGAGGAACTGCGGCAGTTGTTTACGCCGCGGCTGCGCGAGTTTATCACCGAGGAGCTACTGAAGGAGACAGGGCCTCGGCTGGCGCAGGCGCGCGTGGAGGAACTGGTGGGCGAGATTCGCCAGCTCGAAAAAGGGGGTCGGCATCTCGTGGTCGTGCGCTCGGCCAATGGCCGATTACTCACCGTTTTTGTCTGGCATCATGGCCGTTGGCTCGCCGACACCCTCTGGTTCCGCTAAACTAGACTGCCATTTTGCCCGCAGACTTATGTGGCAAGCGCGGATGTTGCCCTAGGACATGCGGCAGTCCTGACCGCGGGGAGTTGTTGGTTTGCTACTTGCGGGATTGGGGCATCTGAACGTGAATGTGTTGCCGCCAGGCTACTAGCTCTCGGTGGAGTTTGTCGCGCCAATCGGGGTACTGGTCGGCCAGATTCTGCGTTTCGCCGAGATCCTTACGCAGGTTGTACAGCTCCAGCCGACCGTCTTCGTAATGTTCGATGAGCTTCCAATCGGCGCAGCGAATGGCGCCGCAGGGCCGGCCACCTTGGTTACTGTAGTGCGGAAAATGCCAGTAAAGGTATTCGCGCGGAAGGGTCTTGTTTTCACCCCGCAATAGTGACCGCAGACTGACACCGTCCAGGTCCCGATCACATGGCAGGTTGGCCCCTGCGGCCTCGGCCAGGGTTACGAACAAATCTTCGCTGCGCACGGGAACGGAACAGACTTGGCCAGGTTTGACCACCCCGGGCCAGCGAATGATCAACGGGACACGAATGCCGCCCTCGTAAAGATAACCTTTACCCAGCCGCAGCGGGGCATTCGAGGTCGCGGGAGTGTTGGGCCCTTCCTCGACGGATAGACCGCCGTTGTCCGAAGTGAACACCAGGATGGTGCGCTCTGTCAGCTGGAGATCATCTAGCTTTTTGAGAATGCGGCCGACGCTCTCATCCAGGCTATGCATCATGGCCGCATAAATGGGATTCTTGCGCTCCAGGGTCTGTGGAGCCTTGGCCGCTTTTTTCTCGTAGATGGCCAACAACTCGGGTTTGGCCTGCAGGGGAATATGCACAGCGAAGTGCGCTAAGTAAAGGAAGAATGGCCGATCGCGGTGGGTTTCCAGGAAGCGTTCGGCCTCTTCGGTAAGGCGGTCGGTGAGATAGTCGCGTTCATCCCGGGCAACGAGATTGGGGCCTTTGAACTGGAAGTAACGGCCAGCAGCGCCGCGATACACATCGAAACCCTGAGCAAGTGGATTGGCTTCAGGTTTCTCTCCGAGGTGCCACTTGCCGAAAAGACCGCACACATAGCCGCGAGTTTTCAGCAGTTCGGCCAGCGTGATCTCCTCGTTGGGCAATTGCTGGCGAATCACAGGTTGCAGCAGCTTCTGCGTGGGCATGTCTTTGCGGCCGGGCAGGAACGTCGTGAGGTGCAATCGCGCCGGATGTCGGCCGGTCATCAATGCCGCACGCGTCGGCGAACAGACACAGCTGGCCGCATACCCATCGGTGAAACGGATTCCCTGGGCCGCTAGCCGATCGAGATGCGGCGTCTGCCACAAGGATGGCGCGTAACAACTCAAATCAGCCCAACCGAGATCATCTGCCAGGATGACCACGATGTTGGGTCGCTCCTGAGCGGGCGAGGCGACCGGCCAACTGATTGCCAGGATGGCGCCGAGCCAAGCTAGCCAGCGAAGCATGGTCATCTCCTCATCAGGTTCCAGGAGGCGTGCTCCAATGCAGTTTGTCGCGCAAGGTGCGATAGTAGCTGTGGCTGGGCAAGTGGACGAGCTGAAACCAAACCGGGGCCTGACGCACGCTAACCGTGTGCTTTGGAGTGA
>BEIM01000017.1 GCA_002898995.1 bacterium HR36 | reverse complement strand
GAGAGTAGCTGCACCAAGTTAGCCACCGGCTGATAGAGACTTGGGGGGGCCCGATTGCCGGCCACGCTGCTACCCGAGAAAAGATCGCGGAACACGATCGGCGCCTGGCCCTCCAGTTCTAACTCCACCACCAATTCTGCTGTCAATTCATCAGGCAATTCGCCTTCCGCGTCCACAGCATTGGTAAGCACGGAATATACCAACTGGTGCGTGAGGTTGCGATGGCGCGCCACGTGACAACGATAACGCCGCGACGGCCCGTCCTTGCCTAAACGCACCGTTACCTCGACGGGCAGCAGGTCGGGTTGACGTTTCAGCCAGCCCGATATCCCAGTGCTCACGTCCGCATGCCACACACCGATCGCCTGTAACGGCGAGCCAATCTTGAAACTCAAACTTTGCCGCGGATAAATCGTATGCACATAACCGCTATAGAGCGGAAATTCGCAGCGCCCCAGCCCCAGAAAAGGATGACCGAAAGCGTAAACGCGATCACCTACCACGTGCGTTACCGTTCCTAACGAGTAAAGGCTCAAATCCCCGGTGACCATTCCTACGACGGCCACCGCACCAGGAACCAGTTCTGCATCGGCTGCGCTCGCTTTGCCTGGGGCAGCGGCACCACCCTGCACCGGCACCATGCCGTGCGGTGCCAAACGCTCGCCCAATAAGTCCAGTGTGTGCCGGGTAAAGCCGATGCCACATAGGGGCAATTTCAACGGTTCGAGCCGTAAACTGGAGCTGTCCGTCACTTTTACCCCAGACAGGTTTTGCGGCTCAGAATCAGCGCTTAAGGGAGCGAGCCAGACCTCCTTCCAAGTGTGCTGGCCGACTCGAATCGGTTCTGGTAAACGCAGGCGTTGCCCCTGAGCCATGCCTTCGCGACGCTCGAACGATTCCACGAATTCCACCATTTGCGCGAACGGTGTAATGCCGGCAATGGGTTCCTTGCCGAAACTCCAGGCGTAGCTCACCGCCCCGACCAGCTTGTTCTCCACATAAATCGGGCTACCGCTCATCCCCGCGATCACGCCCGTATACTCCAGCCCCGCTCCCGCAAGTTTCGCCAAAACCAGATCGCGCCCCGGACTGATATGCCGCAGCACCCCTAAAATCTCTGCGTCAAACTTCTCTGGACGGGTTCCGCGAAACACCGTCAGACCATAACCTTTCATACCCGGCTTGAGGTCTTCAACAGCCCAGTAATCCACCGCTGCCGAACCGGCCAACAAAGCAACATTCTCCACGCCCGCCGCTAGCAACAGCGCTGCGCCCGCCAGTACCAACATTCGCAGGGCGAGTTTCACCGGCATGATTCTCCTCCCGCAGAGGCTGGGGAATTAGTCTCAACCCGCGTGGCCGCGCTAAGCACCCACCCGTCCCGACCGCTGCGCTAGGCTTCCTAATGGAAGCTCGATTGCAGCGAATCTTTTCAGGCAGCGTAGCGCATCAAAGCCGCTATCTTATTCGGTTGGCTCAGTCTCATACAAGGCCAAATGCATAACTTCCGTTACGCAACCGACGTGGCCGCGCTAGGCAGGCTCAATCGGGGACAGCCTCCTCTCTTTTCCGTCCATACCATTCTACGTTATTGCGCCCGTGGCTGCGCGACCAAGATGGCGACAGCTAATCATTTACCTGGCGTTTTGATAGCACCCGGCTTGAGTAAGCTTAGCGGGATTTTCTGTTGCAAGAAAATCTCACCTTGTTCGTCGCGAATTTGCAAGCGGATGAGGGGATCCTGGCGATCCCAGTCAATAGTGATCAGGCCGAAATTGTTGCCCCAGAACATAGTGCCAACACGATAGCGGTTGATCTCCCAGCGCCCCCAGGTCTTGTCGGCTTCGGTGAGGCCGCTGGAAGTAAGGTCGTAAAGAGGATAACCGACACCGGCATCCCTCACGGACAACTCCGCCAGGTGCCGATCGCCGCTGATAAAGATGACTCCCGCCGCTTGCGTGTCGCGGATCAATCGGAACAAGCGCTCCTGTTCCTGCGGGAAATTCGCCCATTTTTCCCAGTGATGGTCTTCAGCGATGACTTGAATGCTAGAGGCGATGATGCGAAGTTCGGCAGGCTGCTGCAATTGCTCCTCAAGCCAGCGCCACTGTGCCGCACCGAGCAAAGTTGCGTTGGGATCGGGGTTCGGCACATACGGTCCTTCGCCGCGCTTCGGTTTATCCGGGCGGCGCTTCAACGGGCTGCGGAAGTAGCGGGTATCGAGAAGCAGGATCTGCACGCGCTTCCCTTCGGGCCCCAGGACGACGGCGTCATAGACTCCTTCCCGTTGCCGGCGTGGCGAGTCAGCGGGTTCGCCGAAAAAGTCGAGAAAAATCTGCTGGGATTCGCGTTTTTTGGCGTACTCATAGCCGGCATCGTTCTTGCCATAATCGTGATCGTCCCAGGTGGCCAAAATGGGACAGAGCTGTCGGAGTTTCCGAAAACCGGGCTGGGCGGCCAGCTTGGCGTACTTGGCTTTCATGACCTCCATATCCTCGGTGTCAGCGTAGATGTTGTCACCGATAAAGAGAAACAAGTCTGGCCTTTGAGCGATAATCGCGTCCCAGATAGGTTGCGGCTTATCCTGGTGGGCACACGAGCCGAAAGCGATGCGCGCGACAACTTTCGTGCGATCCAGTGCTGGAGCCGCGAAACCACTTGCGAGCAGTTCCAGCAGCACGGTCAGCGCCAAGGCAAGGATTCTTTTCATGCTACCTCCTTTCCACAGGGCTGGCCCTGATGCCAGAGTGACGCGTGCAGGTCCGGTAGCATCCTCACCGCTTCGAGGAGCGTGTACGTATGTTCCCCTCGCCCCCTTAGCGTGTCCAGCACATTGGTGCTTTGTACCCTAGCTTGCGATTGCGTCTCATTCCGCCAGTGCTTGCACGAGCGAATACCTTCCAATGCTAGCAGGCCTTGATGCACTGAGCCGGCCTACGGGTCGCGGGGAAAGGGCCGCGCTCGGTTTACGCCGGAGCTTGCCAGCGCAGGATCGGTTCGCGGGCCGCCCGCACTTCGTCGGGTCGGCTCACCGGTAAGGTATGCGGAGCGTCACGCAGAAAGCCCGCATCTTCCTGGACGATGCGGCGCAAAGTCTCGGCAAAGGCGTCGAGGGTTTCCTTGGTTTCGGTTTCGGTTGGCTCAATCATGAGGGCTTCTGGCACCACCAGCGGGAAATACACAGTTGGGGCGTGGTAACCGAAATCGAGCAAGCGTTTGGCAATATCCATAGCTGTGATCTGGCGTTCCCGCTTCAGACGTGCCGCACTGGCCACAAATTCATGCATGCAGCGCTGACCGTGGGGCACGTCGAGAAACTCACGAACACGCTGCAGCAGATAATTGGCATTGAGCACCGCCTGTTCGCTCACCTGACGTAAACCCTCGGCACCCAGCGTGCGGATATAGCAGTAACCACGGATGAGAATCCCGACATTACCGAAGAAACTACGAACGCGGCCAATGGAAAGGGGGCGGTTCTCGTCGAGATAAAATCGTCCCGCCTCGTCGCGGCTAACCAGCGGCACCGGCAGAAAGGGAGCGAGAAATTCGCGGACGGCAATCGGTCCCGCCCCTGGGCCTCCCGAACCGTGCGGCCCGGTGAATGTTTTGTGCACGTTGTAATGCATCATGTCGGCGCCGAAATCGCCCGGCCGACACCGCCCGAGCAGGGCATTCATATTGGCCCCATCTAAATACACCAGCCCACCGTGATCGTGAATCCGTCGGCTGATTTCCAGAATATTTGTCTCGAACAGGCCCAGGGTGTTCGGATTGGTAATCATGAAGACGGCCACGCGCTCACTCAGCTTGCTCGCCAGATCGGCCAGGTCCACCAGTCCCTGGCCATTGCTCTTGACCGTAACCACGTGAAAACCGGCGATGGCGGCACTGGCGGGGTTGGTTCCGTGGGCGCTATCGGGGATGAGCACGAGGTCGCGATTTTCTTTGCGGTGGCGGAAATAGGCGGCGGCCATCAGCAAGGCCGTCAATTCGCCCTGCGCCCCTGCCGCTGGTTGCAGCGACACCGCCGGCAACCCTGCAATCTCCGCCAGGAGGTTCTGCAAATGCCACAGCAATTCGAGCAAACCCTGAATGGTGCTGTCGTCCTGGAGCGGATGGACTTGGGCCAGACCAGGCAAGCTCGCCAGACGTTCGTGGCGTTTCGGATTGTACTTCATCGTGCAGGAACCGAGCGGGTAGAAGTTTGTGTCCACACTCATGTTGCGTGTGGACAGATTGACGAAATGTCGCACCACATCTAGCTCGCTCAACTCGGGCAAGGGCGGCGGCGAGGAAGCCAGGAAGCGGCTGGGGAGAGCCTGTTCGATGGGCTGGATGGGAACATCGCAAGGCGGAACGCGATGACAGCGACGTCCTGGTCGGCTGAGTTCGAAAAGCAGGGCGGTGGATTGAGGTTTATCCATGACGCTTTCCCAAAGCGACACCTGGACCCACGACATTGGGGCTGGCCTGGCCGCGATCCCGGACCTAGGTGCCAAGGGGGAGCGGCACAAACTCCATTGATATATTCCCGCCGCGATTGGTCAATCCGCGCTGCTCGGCAATTGTCAGGGGCAATTCACAGGCAAGCTATTGTGAGTCGCCGACTGCGTAAACAATTGCACCGTGCGAAGATCGCCCTGAGACAAGTAGAGTCAGCCACCGGCGTCGGCTACCAAAAGGACTGCAGTCGTGCTATCGGCTCGAAAACCGCAGGAGCGCACGGCTGGTTATGACCGGGTACATGGCGGCATCGGCGCCGCGAATTCTGGGGCCTAGGCCCATCCGAGCAGGGTGCACCAGTGCCAATGGTGCCAGCGACAAGACTTCTGGCTGCTGGCAAGTCTATTGTCGAACTAACCCGCCAAACGGATGTGCCGATATTCAATGCGGCCGGGCTCAAAGATACCGAGACCCTTTTCCCCTGCGATCTGCACGTGTTCGGGTTGACGGCGGCGGAATTGCTCGGACTTTTGCGGGTCGCTCTTTTCGGTGCCCATTTCCGCGACGGGCGGCCAACCGCGACGGACCCGATACTGGTCGAGGATATGCCAGCCGACATGATCCAGCGCCACAGGATCCGTGGCGAAAAAGAGCGACTTTCTTTCCCAAACATCCCAGGTGGCGTTCCAAGTACCCGGCCCGCCTTCGTAACAGCCGACCAGGCCGTCCATCACTAACAGCACCACCTTCTTGCGGAGCGGCTCCAGGGAGACCATTTCGGGGATGAATGTGCCGCAGGTGTTGTCCAAGTCCGGGGACGGAGCGCTGCTGCCCATGTGAGAGCGGGCCACGTTGTTGACAAATCCGTGTGACAGGTCCTTCAGCGACATGGTGATGCCGCCGGAGCGATGATCTTTGAGCACAGTCGCAACAATCACCTTGTTGACCAGGTCGCCCGTGATGAGACGGCTCAAGTGGGAATTTTCACTGGGTCGGTCGTGTGGACCGGCCTTGGGCATCGCATAAGGCAACCGCCGGAACACTTCCGGATCGTACCCCACCACATGCGGGTCGGGATCGGGGCGTTCGCCAGTTTTGCTATCGGGATCGCGACCCTCGAGATCGGTTTGCTGATTGTGGTAGCGCACGTGGGAGGCATACCAGCTGACCGCTGGAAACTGACTCTGCAGAAACTTTTCGTAGCCGGCCTGGCGAAATTGGTCGGCATACCGCTCGTATAAAACGATGTCCTTTTCGCTCAGCCCGGCGCTTTTCAGGCCTTCGACCAGGGCGGCGATCAACTCCAGATGCGTGATAGCACTGCGCTTCTTGCCGTCGGTCAGCCCCACGGGATTGACTTTGATAGCTACCCGATCGCCTTTCTGGAACAGGGTTTTCCACGCGGCTACGGCATCGTCCGCTCCCGTCAAGGCCTGTAAACCGCCAGCTACCATAGAGCGCACCGCTTCCAGCTGAGGCCGACCGTTTTGCACAGCCCCTGGATGATGGACTTCAATGACACGCCCGGGCCAGCGTCCTGGTAGGGCAAACTCTGGCCGGGCTACCTCGACGCAACGGCCCGTAAACCGTTCTTCAGGGGCGAGCAGGTACACCGGTCGGGTGTCAGTCGCCTGGCCAGGTTTTCCCGACACAGGCTGGCTTATCTGGTCCCGACAACCGACCAAGCCGGCCAATCCACCACCGAGCAACAGCGAGCCTGTGCTTTGCAAAAATTGCCGCCGATTGCAACCGTGTGGGCTCATAATGGCCTCCTGTATTGCTCCTGGATTGAAGCGGACGGTTGACCTTTATGTTACGATGTTCTTCTGGCTGTGCCAAAAACGATTCTCGAGCTTGGTTGCCGCCTACAGCACTTCTCATCCGAACGAAGGCCGCCGATTACCTGCAAGTAATGGGAAACCTTTGCCTTGCATTGGTGTTAGCACTAACAGGGAACGAGAAGCATCGGCACCCTTTCCCAAAACAAGGAGCTAGCCATGCGGAGCGTGCAGAATGTGGTGCTTATTGCGGTGATGCTGGGCCTCGGGGCAACGGTGCTGGCGGATGACCGCGAAGGTGAACCGCGGAAACCCCGGCCACGGAGTATCGTTGCGGAGTTTCGCAAAGTGGATGGCACCAAAATAATTCTGGTCGTTCGCGGCGACAGCGGAGAGCGCGAGTTCGATTGCGAATACGATTCGAGCACGAAATTCCTGGCAGAGACTGACAAGGATGTGAAAGTCAAAATCCGTGGGGAGGGTGGAATCGAGCGGGAGGTCACCAAACCCGAGACGAAAACCATTGCACTCAAAGACCTTGTTTCCGGCCAGCGTGTGGCTGTGACCTTGCTGGTCGGCGACGAAAAGACCACACCGAAATGCTTGGAAATACGCGTGCTCCGTCCTCGTCCCAGCCGCGAACGCGAGGGTAAATAACGCTTTCTGCGAGGACGCCCCCGGCCGACACGCGAAAGCGGTCGGCATCCACCCACTGTGGGTAGGCTTTCCAGACTCAGCCGCCACACCAGTGCCAATGCTCTTTGTGTCTGGCTGGCCCGATGGGCGTTTCGGAATATGGCTAGGGAACCGACCGCGTTGCTTAGTCGGCTGGCGACTTGGTGCTACTGGCGAGGCTGGTGATTACTACAATTCTGGATGAAGCCGTTGCTTTGTCATGCCGCAAAGCTCCGGCTCAAGCTGCTGGTGTAGGTGGCGGTTGTGTCATGATGCCGTGCGTCGGTCAGGATAAGGAACCCGACCGGGAAATACGCTTCGCCTGCGACGCCATGTTGGGCGGCTTAGCCCGTTGGTTACGCGCCTGGGGCTATGATGCGGCGTGGAGACGGGATATTTCGGACTGGGAACTGATTCGGCTGGCACAGCGAGAGAGGCGGGTTTTGCTCTCGTCGGATCAGGGGATTTTCCGCATTGGTTGGGTGAGGGATGGAGATTTGCCCGCGCTATGGATCCCACAGGGGATGAGCCGCCAAGGGCAGCTGGAGTACGTCTGCCGGCATTTGCACCTGCCCCGTCGGGAGCCGCGGTGCATGCGGTGTGGGGGCGCTCTTGTACCAGTGCGGAAAGAAGAGGTTTGGGAGCGGATTCCCCCAAAAACCCGCCTCTGGTTGGACGCCTACTACCAGTGTCAGCGATGCGGCCAGCTGTTTTGGGAGGGAACACACTGGCAGCGAATCGAACGCACTTTACAGCACGTTGCCGAATCGGTGCCTCGGTGAAATCGCCGCCTGGTCATTGCAGAAGAGGGCTGCGGCACAAAGGCCCCTGGCCTCACCCGATCCTGGCTACTGACCGCCCTCAGGTTTTTCCGGTGCGGCAACAGGCTTTGCCAATTGAACGGCCGGCGGCGCAAAGCGCAGACGATAATAGATCTGCGGTTCGCGACATTCTGGGGCGCGATCGCGGAAGCAGTAAAGTCGGCCGTCGCCACTTAGCAAATAGACACGGTCGGTGAACTGGTTAGCCACCGCCCGCCATTGGCTATTTCCAGCGGCCCGGCCGAGAACCGCACCCGACTCCCGCTCCAGCACCATTAGCCTTCGGTCCTGGTCCAGTGCGAAGACTAATCGAGGCGAGGTCGCGATAAACTCTCGGGCTTCGAGCTGTTGCCATTGGACACGGCCAGTGTCCCGCTCCAAGCAGAATAAACCGCGACTAGCGGCGGCGACAAAGACTCGGTTTCCCAACAGGATCGGTGCCGCGTTTGCCTCATCGCCCAGGACGCGCTGCCAGACCGGTGTCAATTTTCCCTGATGGATGCGGAAAGCGTACAGGGCGTTGTCACTGCACGGAGCGATCAGCCAGGGTTCCCACGATGTTACCTGCTGATTCGTCCGCTCGACCAGGAAAAAGCCCATCGGCGCAGACAACGGCTTGGGAAACTGCCACTCCCCTACTAAGCGCACCTGGTCTGAAGCCACCAGCCGCAGCTTCCCTTCGCGACTGACGAAAGCGACACACTGGTCGGTGGCTGTAAGGGCGGGCAAGTCAAACCCCGCAGAATCTTGAAAATCCCAGGCGCGCTGCGGCTCTCGGATCAGCTGGCGGCGAATCTCGTAACTGCTCACACCGGCATCGTACAGGGAGCGGGAAGGATTGACCGATGGGGCCAGCGGCTTGTTAGTAGCCGGAGGTCTGTCGGCGGCCTGGGAAGCCAGGTATCTTTCGACGTGAGGCAATAACCAGCAGCGCACGCGGTCTTCACCATCCAGCACCACCAGATGCGAGTCATCACAAGCGGGGGCCCGGTGGGCAATATTGTTCAATTCCACCCGCCAGAGCCGCACCCCCGATTTGCGTTCATACACGTCCAAGGACAAATCCACTGGAATAACCACAAGCAACTGCGAGGCGATAGCAGGGCGCTGATAGACTCGAAAATTTGGCCCAAGTTGCACCAGCCAGCGCAAGTTTCCCGTGACAGCATCGAAGGCTAACGCGGTGCCACTGCGCATCTGCACCAATAGCAAATCCGCATCAAGCAGTTGAACGAAAAGTGCTTCCTGGCGGGGGTCGGAACGAGGTAGGGGCACCGACCATACGGGTACCAATCCCAGTGGGCTCAACGCGGCAGCAGGATCACGTGAGCTGATCTGCCCCAGGCTTTCAAGCACTAGCCCCCAGATTGCCGCGAGCAAGGCCAATAGGCTTATCCGTCTCATAGCTATCTCCCCGCGAAAAAGTCCAACATTCTGGCTCACTCTTTACTGTTAGGATAGCTCTTCAGGGGCCGATTCGCCATGGGTTTGGCGGCGGAGTCGGAAAAAATCACGCAACAATTCTCCGCACCGCTGTGCCATTATCCCACCTACTACCACGGCGCGGTGATTTAGGCGTGGGTCTTCAGGAATCCGATAAAGGGAACGGCAAGCGCCGGCTTTGGGATCGAGTGCCCCGAACACTACCAGCGGAAGGCGTGCTTGTACAATTGCCCCGGCACACATCGGACACGGCTCCAGTGTGACATACAAAGTGCAGCGCTCCAGGCGCCAGCTCCCCAACGCTGCCGCCGCTTGCGTAATCGCTAACATCTCCGCGTGGGCCGTCGGATCCTGTAACTGTTCCCGCTGATTATGGGCCCGGGCAATCACCCCCTGATCCCAGGAAACAATTACCGCTCCCACAGGCACCTCATTCTCCTGCCAAGCCAGCTCCGCTTCCTCGAGGGCCAGCTCCATAAACATCCCATGCAACGGATGCCCCGCCTGGCTCAGCTGCATCAGATCACTTTCACCGTTCGGCGGCATTACGGCATTGCTCCCCTTTGAGTTAGCTCTAACATTAGCTTAGATGGCGCCCATCCGGATGGCTAAAGCCGGCTTGCAGGCCAGCACGTACTCCTGGCTAGTTTGCGAAGCTGCTGACGTTAGTAGGAGGCTTTTTTCGTGAGTCTCCTGACATAGTAGCGCCATAGAGCCGGATACTTAGCGAATCTCAATGCGCGGGAATAGAGGTGCTAATTTCCCATCGGGGCCAGGGCGCACTAAGCAACGCAAGTCGTCCACAGGCCGGGGATAAACATAACAATCTTCGCAGCGCACCTGCTGCCAATCGCGGGAAAAATTGAAACTGCGGTAAATACGTTCGGCGGTTCGCGGCAGGAACGGTTTGAGCAAAATAGCAGTTACGCGCAAGCTTTCGACTAAATCGAATAGTACACGGGCCGCAGCTTCTAAATCCTGCTTCACCAGTTTCCACGGCTCCTTGCGGTCCGCATACCGGTTAGCTGGATCTAAGATATATTGCCAGATGCGTTGCAGTGCCAGCTGATATTCGCAATTTTCGATATATCCTTGCACTTGCTGCACCGTCGCCTCGAGGTCTTGCTCTTCATAAATTTCCCCAGGTTCCCAGGCGCGTGACCCCGCCAGGTGACCCTCAAAATGACGCAAAATCAAGGTGATAACGCGGCTATAGAGGTTACCGAGATTATTAGCTAAGTCAGCATTATACACCTCCGCGAAGCGCGACCAGCTAAATTCGCCGTCCCCGGGAAACGGGCATTCCCGCATGAAATAATAGCGGAAGGCCTCGCTGCTAAACTTAGTAATGATCTCCATCGGTTCGACCACATTGCCCAGGCTCTTGCTGATTTTTTCGACGGCCCCCGTTTGCTCGTTCTTGATATAGACCCAGCCGTGGGCAAATACGCGACGGGGTAACGGTAAACCGGCCGCCAGGAGCATCGCCGGCCATAAGGCACAGTGAAAGCGCGTGATATCCTTGCCGATAAAGTGGATATCTGCGGGCCACCATTCGCGGAAACGCTCTTCATCCCAACCGTAGCCTATGCCCGTGATATAATTGAGCAACGCATCGAACCAGACATAGATGGTGAAACGTTCGTCGAAGGGGACACGGATCCCCCAATCTTGACCGATGCGCGTAATATTGACATCTTGCAAACCACTCTGCACTAAACTGATCACCTCATTGCGACGGGGTTCGGGTTGAATAAAATCGGGGTGGCGTTCGTAATAATCCAGCAGGGCGGGCTGAAACCGCGAAAGGGCAAAATAATAACACGGTTCACTGCGCTCGACTGGCGGCGTGCGATGCACCGGGCAGACCCCACCCGCTTCTTTGATTTCCGTTTCCGTCTTGAACGATTCGCAGCCTTCGCAATACCAGCCGCGATAAGTCCCCGCATAAATATAGCCGCGGTCGTAAACCAGCTGCATAAACTTCCGACAACCCTCATGATGGCGCGGATCACTAGTTTGGATGAAATAGTCGTAACTGATATCCAGGGCGCGCCAAACGTCCTGAAATTGCTGGGCCATTTCATCGCAATAAGCCTTGGTAGCCAGGCCTAGTTCGGTGGCGCGGCGAGCCACCTTAACGGTATTTTCGTCGTTGCCCATGAGGAAAAAGACGTCATAACCTTCCATCCGCCGATAACGGGCCTGCACATCAGCGCCTATTTTCTCGAAGGCCGTGCCGATATGCGGACGGCTATTCGGGTAGTCAATCGCTGTCGTCAGGTAAAAACGTTTGCGTTCGCTCATAATTGCATCCCGTTTGCATTAAGTGGCGCCCAAGCCGCGCTTCGCACCCTCATTCATTCAGCTACAATATCCTGCCAGCGGCGCCTTGGCGAGGAGAAGCTCATGGTACAGGTGCGTGGCCAACAGGAGTTCGCCGTCAGTGCTGATATTCTACGGCAGCGGTTGCGGACCATGGAGTTCTTAGTCCGTTGCATCCCGGACCTGGTTCGCGTGGAACATCTGGAGGAAAATCAGGCACGTCTGGTGGTGCGGCCGAGATTGGCCTTTTTGCGGGGCGAGATGCGCATTCTGCTACGGCGCGAACCTGCTGCGGACGAAGCTGCGGAGAGCTGGTGCCTGGATATACGAGGGATTGGCTCCTCCGCCCAGGCCTGGGTGACTGCCCGGGTGCATGCTTGCGACGATCGCACCAGTCGGCTGGACTACGAGGTAACACTCCAGCAAGTGGGTGGACTGCTGCGAGCAGTCCATAGTGCACTGCTGGAGGCGGCCATGCAAAAGACCATCTCTGATTTCCTCCACTTATTGCAAACAGCCTTGCCAGTTACAGGCCAGACGGTGTGATCACCAAGCTAATTGTTGGGTTTCGAGCACGGCCTGCTGCAAGACGATTTGCGCGGGATGGAGTCCACGGTACGGACCCTCGGAAGAGGAAGGGTCTGGGGGACATTCACGGCTGCCATTGAGACTGCAACCGAAACGTTGCCGCAACCACGCGTGAGTCGGCTCGGCAAGGGCGTAAGCTTGACCGTGGTTTGCGGCGTACCAGAGGTTGGCCAAATCTTCTGCTACGGCGATCAACTGCACCAATTCGATATGATGCACCGCCCGCTCGGGAGCGTGATGATATTCGGCAATGTCGGTCAAGAAGGCGGGCAGACGGTTCATTTGCAAAAACCATGCACCGATTTGCGTGTGGTCTGCCGCTAACTGATCGCGTTCGCTGAGCAAAACTTGCGGTGTTTCGAGAAAGGCATCATCGCGTTTGGCCAAGGGAATCGGCGGCGGATCCAGAGCCAGGACGATGCGTCCCACATCGTGAGCCAGACCGCCCACCAACTCTTCTCCCTGAAACGGCAAGTGCAGGCGCTGGGCCAGCCGGGCCGCGATCTGTCCCACGAGCAGGGCGTGATGCCAGAGGTATTGCGCCCAGCGCGGTATCAGTCGCCGCGTTCCCTCGCGCCACAGGCTGCGCATGCCGACGGCTAGGATGGCATGACGACACCGCACCAGGCCCAAGCGCACAACCGCTTGCTCGACGCTGGTAATCTCCCGCCCGGCGCAGTAAAGGGAACTGTTGGCCAACTTAAGAATGCCCGCGGTCAACACTACATCGCGTTGGATGACCCGCGCCAGATCGCGAAGGGAACTATCGGGCTGGTTCGCTACTTCTAGGGCTTCCACTGCCCAGGTCGGGAACATGGGCAGGTCTTCCAAGCGACAGAAGTCCGCCTTCCAATGCTGTCGGGACGCTGAGGTTTCAGCGGTAGTTGTGCTGCGCCTGAACCACATGACGTTTCCTCCTACCTTTACAAATGTAGGTCACGCTCGCTGCTGCAAGGCCCGTTGACTACAATGCGGAACAAACGCCGCACCGGGATCAAGGAAGTTTGTGCGGAATTTTTCGAAGCCGCACTGCTGCGGGCTGCGCTGGCAACACCGCTAGCAGGGGAAGTGGAAGCTGGCCCTAACCACGACAAACAGGACCTTGGTGCCCAAACAAGAGCGGAGAGAAAACATGAGTAGCTTCGATCCACGACACCGCAGCCGCATACTCTTGGACGGCCCCGAACGCGCTCCGGCACGGGCGATGCTCAAAGCAATCGGGTTTACGGAGGAAGACCTGTCGCGGCCGATTGTGGGCATTGCCAATACCTGGGTCGAAACCATGCCCTGCAATTACCACTTGCGGGAACTGGCCCAGGCGGTGAAAGAAGGGATACGCGCCGCGGGCGGCACGCCGATGGAGTTCAACACTATTGCCATCAGCGACGGCGTAACGATGGGCACAGAAGGCATGAAAGCCAGCCTTATCAGTCGTGAAGTGATTGCCGACTCGATCGAGTTAGTGGGGCGCGGTCATTTTTTGATGCGTTGGTGTGCCTGGTGGCTTGTGACAAGACCATCCCGGGAGGGGCGATGGGGCTTTTGCGGTGCGACATTCCGGGATTCGTGTTGTACGGTGGCTCGATTGCCCCGGGACGTTGGCGGGATCGCGCTTTGACCATCCAGGACGTGTTCGAGGCGGTCGGAGCATTTGCGCGGGGACGAATCAGCGAACAGGAGTTCCGCGAGATTGAGAACTGTGCCTGTCCGGGAGCGGGAGCTTGTGGAGGTCAGTTCACGGCCAACACAATGGCGTTAGCCCTGGAATTCCTCGGGCTGTCGCCCATGGGCAGTGCCAGTCCACCCGCCCTCGACCCGCGCAAAAAGGAAGTGGCTTACGAATGTGGCCGGCTTGTCATGGACATGCTCCGGCGAGGCCAGAAACCGCGCGATTACCTGACCCGCGCGTCCTTTGCAAACGCCATTGCCGGAGTAGCGGCAACGGGCGGCTCTACCAATGCGGTGTTGCACCTGTTGGCGATTGCCCATGAGGCAGGCGTGCCGCTGGCCATTGAGGAATTTGACCTCATTAGTAGCCGCACTCCTTTGATTGCGGATCTCAAGCCAGGCGGCCGCTATGTCGCTGCGGATCTGGATCGGGCTGGAGGCACACGATTGGTGGCAAAACGTCTGCTGGAGCATGGCAAGCTGGACGGGCAGCAATTGACGCCTTCGGGAAAGACAATCGCCGAAGAGGCGGCGCTGGCCAAGGAAACGCCAGGGCAGAACGTGGTCTATACTTGTGATCGCCCGATTAAGCCCACTGGCGGCTTGGTGATTCTGAAAGGCAACCTGGCGCCTGAAGGCTGCGTGGTGAAAATCGCCGGGCACGAACGCATGTATCATCGTGGTCCCGCGCGCGTTTTCGATCAGGAAGAGGCGGCGATGCGCGCCGTGACGGCCGGGGCCATTCGACCTGGGGATGTCATCGTCATCCGCTACGAAGGGCCGAAAGGCGGACCGGGTATGCGCGAGATGGTGGGCGTAACCAGCGCGATTGTCGGTGCCGGGCTGGGCGAAAGCGTGGCGTTGCTAACGGATGGGCGTTTCAGCGGGGCTACTCACGGTTTGATGGCCGGCCACGTAGCACCTGAAGCAGCTGTTGGCGGACCGATTGCTGCCCTGCGGGATGGCGACTCTATCGTCTTCGACATTCCGAATCGGCAATTGCATGTCGAGGTATCGGAAGCAGAACTGCAAGCGCGTCTGGCTGCGTGGAAACCGCCCCCACCTCGTTATACACGCGGCGTTTTTGCCAAATACGCCGCCTTGGTTTCTAGCGCGGCCCGGGGCGCAATTACGAATGCGATGGCAGCCCCATAGGGCTATACCTCCCAGACACGGCGATTCTCCCGATACGAATCACCATCACTGCGAGCGCCTCCGCAGCACCCTCCGCTGCGGGAATCTTTCGCCGACCAGGCCAGGAGAGCTTTTGTGATGGCGACAATAAGCGGCGCTGGTCAAGAGCTGGTGCGTGTCGCGATCGCGGTGGTCCGCCGCGAGCAGGAAGTGCTCGTGGGCATCCGTCCTGCTGAAGTACCACTTGCCGGCTTAGCCGAATTCCCTGGCGGCAAATGCCAGGCCCGTGAAACGCCCGAGCAGACTGCAGTGCGAGAATGTCTGGAAGAAACGGGCCTACGCGTGCGCGCTTGCCGAAGACTATGCGAAGTGGAGCACATTTACCCACATGGTAGGTTGCATTTGACCTTCGTGGAATGTGAGCCGCTCTGCCTGGACCCGCCTCAAGCGCCTTTCCGCTGGACAGCGATTGGCCAACTGCGGCAACTCCAATTCCCCGAAGCCAACAAACTCGTCCTGGAGATTCTCGAGCAAGAAGCTCTGGACTCGGAAGGGGCGTCAGTCATGGCGAAGCGGCGCGAGGCTCATGGAGATCGTGCTGGGGACTGCTTAGATTATGACGGTTCACTTCACTAGGGCCATGGAACACAACCATCCAGCTATCAAGCGCTGGGGCTTGGCTTGTTTGCTTGCACTGTGTGGGCTAGCGTTCAGCTGGGCCTGGCCAAGTTTCGTCGAGGGCGGTCTGGGCGATAGCGGCGTGCAGGTGCGGCGTTGGTATGCGCGGCAAGCGCCCCTTTCGAATTTTCACCAGGTAATACTCCTGGGCGATCTGATAGCAACAGACGGCTGGCTTGGGAGTTTCGACTTGGCTCCGCCGAGCGAAAGTATCCTGGAAGTGCGGTTGTATGCGGGGCGGCAAAGCACCTGCGTCCCCGATTGGCCGTTGGCCTGGGTACCTGTCGAGGTAACTGACGCGGACTGGGAAGCATTCTCGCTGAATTTAGAGGCGTTCCTCAACACGCATCGCGTGCGGGGGGAGCTGGAGAGTTGGGAAGAGGGATTTCGCGTAGTCTGGCGTTTGCCGCAACCCGCACGGAAAGTCCGCATCGGGGTGCCACCGCACAGCGCTGTCCGCGTTATTTGGCTGGAAGTGGTCGTTCCCCGCGATCCCAAGGCATGGCAATCCGCGGTCGAGCACCAGCGCGTTTACCGTCTGGTGGGACTAGTGCTGGGGCTGGCATGTTTGCTCGTCGCCGCGATGGTCATCGCGCCGCACGGTTGTACCACCCAGGTGCTCCGCGGGTTTCTGCTGGCGATGACGCTGGCCAGTTTCTTACTGACTGTGTTCTGGCTGCCGCCGTTCCAGGGGCCAGATGAACAGGATCATTGGCGCGACGCTCTGTCCCGTTATCGCCGCAACGCCGTCCAGGAAACCTTTCTTTACAATCTGCCCGAAATCGCAGGCTTTGACCGCGTGCGCTGGCGAGCAGAAGCCCACGTTTCGCCAACGTTATTCCGTCAGACCGCCTCGGAAATCCGCCCGATCACCGAGCCGAAACGGGTCAATTACGCCGGCTTTTATTCCTACCCCGCAGTGGCCGTCGTGGCCTTCTTGTTCCCCCGCGTGCAAACAGTGCAGGAGGCATGGGTGTTTTACTACCTGTGTCGGCTGGTGCCGGTGGTGGTGCTGGCTGGCCTCCTGTATTGGGCTTGGCGTAACGACACGCTTCCCGCATTGGCTCTGGCTATCCTCTCTAGCCCGTATGTGCAGCAGCAATGTGTTGTCGTTAGCACTGACACCCTCGCCAATCTCTCGGCGCTGGCGGCGGGATTGTGCTGGCTGGCACTTTGCCGCGATTGGAGCTGGGGCAAATATACGCTGTTGTGGCTGGCGACGCTTTTGTGCTTCCTGGCTAAGCCGCCGATTTACGCTCTGCTTTTCGCCCTGCCGTTGCTGGCTACGCCTTGGCGGCGCTTCCCCATGCGGTTCCCCATCCTACTCGGCATAACCGCGTTGCTGAGCATCCTGGTGCTACTGCTGGTGTGGCGCGGATACCAGGCCATGCAGCGCGTGCACGTGGCCGAGCAATTTCGCCAGCAGTGGCAATTC
>BEIM01000016.1 GCA_002898995.1 bacterium HR36 | reverse complement strand
ATCGCCATAAACGAACTTGATCGCCTTCAACAGACCTCCAGGGGCTTCGGCACGCCACACCTCGCCGAAACCGCCTCCACCTATGCGGTTCAGCAAGCGATACCCAGGTATAGGTTCGGCGCCAGGCTCGATACGAACAGGCATATTTCTCCTATGGTCCTCCTGGGTGAGCGGGTACACTTGCTGTCCAAGTTTTCGCCTCAGACAGAGTACCCGTTCAAGTTTAGCTCACAGCGTAATGCTCCGCAAACTTGCCGCGCTCCCAAAAGCCGATATTATCGGCAAAAAGTTATTTTTCGGAGCACAACCCGCCGTGGCGCGTGCGTATCGGCCTCGAGACGCCAGGACAGTCCTGGCCCTGTCGCTGAAACAGCCCTGGGCGGCTCTGGTCGTCCTGGGATATAAGCGCATCGAAATCCGCACCTGGCCGACATCCTATCGCGGGCTGCTACTGATTCACGCTGCCCGCCAACCCGATCCACGCTCTTTCCCGTGGCCCATTCCTGATGCGGCTCGGCCGTGGTCGCAGTTGCGAGGCGGAATTATCGGCCAAGTTGAATTGGTCAACTGCCTATGTTATTCTGCCCTGGAACAATTCACCCGCGACTGTGCTCTGCACTGGAACCTCCCTGAATGGTTTCGCCCACCCCGTATGTACGGTTTCGTTTTCCGCCAGCCGCGCCTCCTCCCGTTCGTGCCATACACCGGCTGGTTCCGCTTATTCCGCGTACCAACTAGTGTCCTGAACCAATCCGAGTCGGGGCGACAGGATTTGAACCTGCGACCTCCTGGTCCCAAACCAGGCGCTCTCGCCAAGCTGAGCTACGCCCCGGCAAGTTTCCGCTAGGTCTTTGCCACTGCCGATTCTGGCTGCGGGCATGTTATTGTACAAGACCAACTGGCAGAGTTGACAGCCCATTTCTCCACCTCCCTCTCTCCAAGTCCTTCATCCGTACTCCCTCCGAACTTTCCACATATTGCGACGCTCTTTCGCGTTCTTCCCACAACCAGCCAGAGCACAAGACGCCCCGTTTGCCAACGCCAAAAAGCAAGCCTCACCCCGTTCTGGTTTCTTAGGGCAAGCGTTCACTTCACAGAAGAGTTACATGGGTCGCACATAGGCGACCGTGTCCTTTAAGCTCATTGCGGAAAACTGCTGAAACTGCAAACAACAGATTGCCGCTTGGCATGCGTAGGGTTTTATCCGTCGCCGAGTGAGCGATGTTCCTCAGAGCATGATTGATTTGACGTTACGAAATCAGTTTGCAGATTTGCTGCTAAGCCGTATGTATGGTATTTTGTTCGGACCGAAAGCTAGCACCGGAGACCGGCAAGGCAAATATGCCGTGGTCTGCGGATACAGTAAACCCTACCGACGGAGGTCAGCCTGGCCTACTTTTCCGGTTTGGCTTGACTGGGAGGGGATTCGGGGATACCGCGAAGCTTCAGGTATAGCTCTTTTTGTTGCGGCGTCAGCACACCAAAGACCTGTACCCGCTCCTCTTCCTCAAGTTTCTTAATTTGCGCCCGCAACGCCTGAATCTTCGCCTCGTACTCGGCCTGAATCTTATAAATCTTCTGCTTCTGCTCCTCGCTCAGACCGAGTTTGCCAAAGCCCTGGGGTAATCGCCCCGTTACTTTTTCCTGGGCCACGCCTGCTCCCAGCACTAAGCACACGCCTGCTACTGCTGCCAGTAGCACACCTCGCAGCTTGCTCATGTTGCCCTCCTTTCGCCGCGTTGCTCCTAAGGCTCAGGAGCATCTCCCCGCGAGATGCTCACATGGAATTCTTGTGAGATGATCGTTGTCTCTGATGGCTCTCGCACCGCCCGAGATTTCAAGCGGTGGTCTCTGAACTGCAGGTTCGATGTACTGGAGAGCCTGCGCATTCAGCTGGAGCCATTGGCGCACAGCTTGGATCTCGCTTGTCCTTATTAGAACAATGGGGCGCGTGGGGTCAAGAAAAAAATTTTGCCGCGGCAAAATTTTTGTACCGCCGGAGGCGTTTACCTACGGCGGTCCATCGCGAATGCAGGCACGCAATTGCTCTCTGCGCGGTGGGTCAGTAGCGGCGGATGGGTTCATTGTTGTTCACGTGGCAACATGGGAGCTATTGCGCAGCGCAACACGGGGAGCCATCGCGCGGCGCTCTTGTACTGCCAACGCAGCGGAGCGCATTCCTCAAATGTGAAGGATTCCCGCGGAAACTAGCGGGAGATGGTGGGGCCGAAGCAAATTAGTAAGGAACTGCCAATTCAAGAAGAGATAGTGGATGATGTTTCGATTCGATGCCGGGCCACGTCCGTTAACTACTTGCAATAACCGATTCCACGTGAATGAGTAACATTTGGATTCGCTGCTAAGGACTGCTGTCCAACCTGCTCAGTGAAGTTGCGCGCTGAATGGGTGAAACGCCTTTCGACGCCAAGCAAGTGCGGGTGCCTTGTACAGCTGAGGCCGAGAATCGGCCGGGATAGCGCAGGAGATATAACATCGCTGCTCGAGGCCACATTTTTCGCTTTGGAAGGCGAACAGCAGGAGCAGGCGTAAAGCTATTCGACTGGGAGTCCTGGACTTTGGGGCCTTGGGTCGAAGCACCGTTACATCACGAAGCGAAACGGTGTGGGGCTCCACAAGTACATAGTTCTCTCGCTCATAAGCCGACCGCAGCGGGCCTGGATTTCCCAGACTAACGCTTGCTTTACGCAGACAAACTGTCTAGATTGGCATAGGGCTGGGGAAGCTCATTTCTGGTACCCCGAAGATGTGGGTGTGAGCTGGCAGCAAAGAGAGGGAAAGTCGGCTAGACCCAGAATGACGGAGGTCGGGGTTTTTCGGAAACAGGCGATGACTTAGGCAGATAACTTTCAAGGCGATTGAGACAACGAGGCACAGGAGAAGAGCCATGCTGGCGGTGCAGGAATTAATCTTGGCACAAGCGCGGGATATGATGATTTGGGTTTATGTATTCCTAGCGGTGGCTGGGATTGTCGGGTTGATCTTCTTGTTGCTGTTTTTCCGATTTTTCAACTTGTGGATTCAATCTTGGCTAACGGGTGCTGGGGTCGGCATCATTGACATGATCAGCATGATGTTGCGGAAGGTGAATTACCAAATGATTGTGCAGCAGAAAATCGCGTTAGTGCAGGCAGGAGTCCGTGTGGAGACGCGCGACCTGGAAGCGCACTATCTGGCACGGGGCAATGTGCCCAAGACGGCGGCGGCGGTGATTGCGGCGTACAAGGCTGGGATCGACCTGCCGTGGAACCGTGCGGCGGCGATTGACCTGGCTGGCCGCGATGTCCTGGATGCCGTGCGCACGAGTGTGAATCCTAAGGTGATTGATTGCCCCGATCCCAGCAAGGGGACGCGCACGCTGGATGCGGTGGCCAAGGACGGCATCCAGTTACGGGTCAAAGCGCGAGTTACGGTGAGGACGAAGCTGGAGCGGTTGGTGGGTGGAGCGACCGAAGAAACCATTATTGCCCGAGTCGGACAAGGGATCGTGTCGGCGATCGGCCAGGCCGATGATTACAAGCAGGTATTGGCCAACCCCAGCATCATCTCCAAGGAAGTGCTGGCGATGGGCCTGGACGCACAAACAGCGTTCGACATTGTGTCGGTGGATATTGCTGACGTGGAGGTGGGCGAGAACGTCGGTGCGAAATTGCGAGCGGATCAAGCGGCAGCGGACTTGCGTGTTGCCCAGGCGCAAGCGGAACAACGCCGGGCCGCTGCTGTCGCTTTGGAACAGGAAATGCGGGCGAAAGTAGAGGAGAACCGTGCGAAGCTGGTCGAGGCGGAGGCGCAGATTCCGCTGGCGATTGCCGAGGCCTTGCGCGCAGGACGGTTGGGAGTGATGGATTATTATGCGTTGCGGAATTTGCAGGCGGACACGGAGATGCGCTCTGCGGTAGCGGGTCTTGGGCAGCGTCGCGAACCAGGCGGGCCACAACCACCGCAGTAGGAGAAAGCCCATGCTGGCAGCGGGAGACTGGGTGATTTATGCGATACCCATTATCGCTTTTCTGGTGTGGCTGCTCTCAAACCTGTTGCGTAGCTCGCAGCCGCCAGCGCCGTCGCGGCCGAGCCGTCCGCGAGGAAGCGAGCCGGTGGTCTTTCCAGAGCGTTCGGCAGAGCGACCGTCGCGCGAAATTCCCGTGGTGCAGCCAGTGGAAACGCCCACCGCGCGACGGGATCGCCTGCAAGAGTTTTTGGAGCGCAGGCGACGCGAACGCTCGGGGGCGCCAGCGAAGGGGCAGCGTCGCCCACCGCGAACCCCACCAGCAGTTATCGTTGCCGAACCTCCACCGCCGGTGGCGCCCCCCCGACCCAGCGCACCTGAGGTAGTAGTCGTTTTGCCGTCCAGTGCGATTGTGCAAGAACCCCCGGCAAGGCCAGTAACTCCTTCGCCGCGGCCACAAAAAGAGCTTGTGCGGGAAGCCCCGGAATTCCAAGGCCCACCGCCGCCTGGCCAACCGCTGCCCCAACAACCCGCACCAGCCTTGCTGAAACTTGGCCGATTTCTGGCGCAGCGTGACGAATTGCAGGCAGCCTTTTTGCTCCGCGAATTGCTAGGCCCTCCCAAAGCGCTCCACTGGCTGGCTCGTGGTCAACCGCCTACCCACGCCATTACACCGCCTGCGCACCAGTCGCTTTGATACCCGCAATATTCCAGCGCCAATGTTCTACGTAATCGCCGCCCGGGATCGGGGGGGCTTGTGACACATCCCTGTGGTATTCGTACATCCAGCAATCCAGGTGCCGGCCGTCCTCGAGCGTTACTGTAACTGGCACGCGACGAAATAGACTGCGTTCGGGGTAGCGCGGATCGTAATCCTCATACGCATCCAGTGAGACTAGCACGGCTGGGTCGGGCGGCAACAAATACACGTCGCCGACAATAGTGTGGACAGGTTGCGATCCCAGCACCGCACCAGGATAGCTGCCGAGGTCATACAAACGTCCGGCGACGCGTCCTGTACCCGCGTAACTCAGTCGCTGGCAGACTGCCTGGAGCAGGCCGGGAAAAGTCTCGGCGTTCCAGAGTGGCGGCGTGGCAGGGTCTGTCGCAGGCGGATTCACTCCGGGTAACGGCCGGGGCCGATATGCCTCTGGAAGCAGATTCCAGCGCAGTGTTCCGTAGGCAAAAAGGTGGCGCATAGCTGATCACAATTCTGCAGCATCCAGTTGGTCGAGCAGTTTATCAAGCTCGTCCTTGGGCGCAGGAGGTTTGTGGGCTTGCCGTTTCGGAATGCCGACGGTCATACCGACCGCCTGCCGGCCTGCGGCGACCAATTCGCGGTCGCGTTCCGCGGCGGCAATCTTCAGCGCATCTGCTCCGCCAAACAGTTTCGACAGGTCTATCTTCAACCCGTCAATACCACCGACATTCGCTCCAGCAATGGCCGGCGATTTGTATTCTGGGAAAATGATGGCGTGTTCGGGACAGACGCGGCTGCAGGCCGGGCAACCTTTGCGGCACTCGTCTTGATGATTCACATAAATCAGCCCATCTGCCGTCACGCTGTACACGCCAAACAGGCAGAAGTTCAAGCATTCCAGGCAGTTGGTACAGCGAGAGTAATCAATCACCGGGTACCAGCGACGATTGGGCGGACGCAACAATTCTTCGGCGGAGAATGCCAACGCATCGGGCTGACCGTTCGCCTCACCCGCATCGTTCTGGCTAGGACGAATACGCAGCCCTACTGCAAGTAAGGGCTGTTTTGTTGCTTGTTGCTGTGCCGCACGAGCCGCCGCTTCCTTATAAATCCGCTGAATCTCTGCCACGAAAGGCTCGGCTTGTTCGGCATCACGTAGGTCCAGGCAGTAGATGTAACGGTCCGGAGGAGGCGGGCGAAGTTTGTCGGCAGGCGGTAGTTCGCTATTACTGTTTTGGGACTCGGCAGATGTAGCTGCCGGAGATTCTCCTGTCTCAGCTGGCTCAGGCAGTTTCAAACGGGTTTCTCCCCACAGGCCCCGCACTCCGTCGCGGTCCAGTACCCAGAAAATCGCCCGTGGATAGAGCCACCCCAGTACTACCAGATCGCCGCGGATGCTTTGCAAGAAGAGCCGAGCAGGATGATCGGCTTCCAGGTCGTATAAGTGGGGAATGACCGAGACCTCGAAACGCGGGTCGCCGAATAACGCCGTAACAATCGCCTCTTCCAATGCCCTGCGCTGAGGGTGTTTACCCTGGGCTTGCGAGATGACGACCGTCAAGCGAAATCGGCTCATGGTGCTGTACCGCTGCGGATAGGTAAAGCGGGCGAGCTAAAGGCTGCGCGAGTGCGGGATACCTCGTGCTACGCCACCGTGCGCCGTCAATGATCGCGGCGGACATAAATCTTCCACAGATCGGATTCCTCGTCTTCCAGAATCGCCAGGATGCTGAAGCCGGGACGCAAGATAGCCGCCGGCACCTCGAATTTGGATTCGACCCAATCTCCCACAATTTCCAGGACCTGCCCTGGCCGCAAGGCCATAGTCGCCTTTAGGCTTTCCAGTGCGGGTGCGGGGCAGATAAGTCCGCGTACATCCAGATGCGCATCCACCACGTAAGTTTGCCCCGTGTCGTCGCATATCGTCTGCGCAGGTTCAGCGGTCAATCTCATAGCCGTTGACAGTATTTTTTAGCAAATCAATGGCGATCCAGGCCACGCTGGTCTAGATTGCGTGGTAGGCGGAGTTGCCAAGTGTGGCAGCGCTGCCTGAAGCGGACCAACTAAGCGCCCGGAATCTCGAAGCCTTTGCGGTACTCGCGGGAAAGCAAGGCATTGGCTTGCGCATCGCCGACGAACCGCTCGGTCTTCGGATCGAACTTGAGCAGCGGCCCAACCCGCAGCAATTCCAGGTGCGTAACCTTGTTCTCGCGCAAATGTTCCACCATGCGCGCGAAAGCCTCCTGGCCTTCCTTGGTCAATTCCTTTTCCGCGCCAGGAGTGTACGGCTTGCCCAAACGGTAGCTGATATTGCCCAGGTGGCAGAGGGCGCTAGAAAGATGCCCCTCCTCGATATCGGCGTGCAGGTCGCTAACTTTGCGGCTTTTGACTGCCTGGATAAAGTTTGCGAAATGGTTGCCGCCGCCAGCGAATTTCTTGATGAGCTGGCCATCCGGCGTAAACGCCGCTCCGCTGTTGTAGTTGGTGCTGACGACGTAACCTTTCTCGCCATACCAGATATTGCCAATGCGGCAACCGAGCAAGTCCTTGGTCGGTAATCCGCGCACCTCAAAGATGAGTTGGCTGTCACCGTAGTCGAAAACGCAAATCTGAGTGTTGGCAGTTTCCCCAGCATCTTCGTAGCCGACACGTCCGCCGATACTAATCACCGCCTGGCACAAGGCGTTTTTCTGCAGCCCCCAGCGGGCCTTGTCCATTTCATGGATACCCTGGTTCCCTAGGTCCCCATTCCCATAATCCCAGAACCAGTGCCAATCGTAATGAAAGCGTTTGCGCGTTACGGGCTTTTTCGGAGCAGGGCCAAGCCAAAGATCGTAATCCACGGTGCTGGGAGGTTCGGCCGTGACGCGCGGGCCGATACTCGGTCGCGGTTTGTAGCACAAGCCGCGTGCCAGCGTTACCTTGCCAATGCCGCCGGCGTGAAGAAATGCCAGCGTCTCCCGCATGCCAGCCATGGACCGGCTCTGCGTGCCGGTTTGCACGATACGGCTATATTGGCGGGCGAAGTCGACAATGCGCCTTCCCTCCCAGACATTGTGGCTGACGGGCTTTTCGACGTACACATCCTTGCCCGCCTGGATGGCCCAAATCGCCGCCAGCGCGTGCCAATGATTCGGCGTCGCTATCGAGACCACATCCACATCTTTCCGTTCCAGCACTCGGCGGAGGTCCTGCACAAATTCTGGCAAGAATCCCTGACGACTTTCCACCTCGGCTAAAGTTTTCTTGACGTGGTCCATACCAGCAACGGCCCGGTCGCAGTCGCACATCACGGTGACTACTGTGTCTGGCAATGCCGCATATCCCCCCAAATGGGCTCGCCCTTGTCCGTGGAAACCGATGACCGCCACGCGAATGCGATCATTCGGCCCGACTTTTCTAGTGCCTGCTTTCTCCTGAGCTGGCGTCCGCACCTCCTGGCCAAAGACGGCTGCTGCACTGGCAAAGACTACCGCATCCCGCACAAATTCACGGCGATTCCCGAACCACATGGCCATGCTCCTTTCGTATCGGGTTAGGTTGGCAAAGCATTGTGCACTTCGCTGGTGGCAGGGGTAATCTCTGGCTCATGGAGAGCTAGGCACCGACGCCGCTGCTTGCATCGGCCGACAACGTGCAAAGCACCATTATTTGCTACCAAACCATCCACCTTTCGGCAACCTCCCCAAACAATTCCTGCTGATCTGGCACCCGTTCGTTTTACGATAGCTCATTGGGCAACATCCCCCATGGCATTGGTGTCGCTGCTCAAATTCGTTCCGATTTGCTGAGTGAAGGTGCCTCAACGCTTTGCATGTATCCGCGACCGAGCATTTACATCATCTTTTCGCGATAGCAACATCGATCCGTCGGTGCCACGAGGCAGAGCAGAACGCGTTAGTTTCTGGCTATCTCAGCAAAGCGACACCTAACGCAGAAAACCGGCAGAAACAGACAAATCCACCGACGGCGACCGCGAAAAGAAATCTGCCCCAGACCACCAGCTGACCCGGAGGCAAGAAGGACAGTCTAATTTGCTGGGGCAGGGAACTGGCGGCAAAGGTCGCGGACCTGTTCGCGGACACGGGCCAGGACGCTTTCATTGTCCGGATCACGCAAAACTTCATCTATCCAGCGTGCGATTTGCCGCATTTCCGGCTCTTTCATGCCGCGGGTGGTAATGGCAGGGGTACCGATGCGAAGTCCGGAAGGATCGAGGGGCGGCCGTTTGTCGAAAGGAATGAGGTTTTTGTTGACGGTGATTCCCGCACGTTCTAAAGCTTTTTCCGCCACTTTCCCCGTCAAGCCGCGCGGCGTAACGTCCACGAGAATGAGGTGATTATCGGTACCGCCGGAAACCAGACGAAAGCCAGCGCGGAGCAGTTCTTCGGCTAGGGTTTGAGCGTTGGTGATGATCTGACGGGCATAGTCGCGGAATTCGGGGCGCATGGCTTCGGCGAAGGCAACTGCTTTAGCCGCGATCACGTGCATGAGTGGGCCACCTTGAATCCCGGGAAAGACTGCCTGGTTGATCTTTTGCCCCCATTCTTCCTTGCACAAGATGAAGCCGCTTCGGGGGCCGCGTAGGGTTTTATGGGTTGTGGAAGTTACGAAATCCGCGACGGGAACGGGATCGGGATGCAGGCGGGCGGCGACGAGCCCTGCGATGTGAGCCATGTCCACCATCAAAAGTGCCCCTACCTCGCGGGCAATTTCCGCGAAGCCAACAAAATCAATCTGGCGCGGATAGGCGCTGGCGCCAGCCACGATTAGGCGGGGACGGTGCTCGCGGGCTAGCCGGGCCACTTGGCCGAGGTCAATACGCTCGGTCTCGGGATGCACGGTATAGCCGACGACACGATAAAGCTTGCCAGAAAAATTCAGTCGCATGCCGTGAGTTAGATGTCCGCCGTGGGCCAGGTCCATCGCCAGGATGGTGTCCCCCGGTTGTAAACACGCGAAATAAGCGGCCATGTTGGCTTGCGCACCAGAATGCGGTTGCACGTTGGCAAACTGGGCGCCAAACAGTTGCTTTGCTCGTTCGATGGCCAGCCGCTCTACCTGATCCACATATTCGCATCCGCCATAATAGCGCCGTCCGGGATAACCCTCGGCATATTTGTTGGTCAAGACGGAACCCTGCGCCGCCAGCACTGCCGGACTGGTGTAGTTTTCTGAGGCGATCATTTCCAGGCCTTCCTGTTGGCGGCGGCGCTCTCCCTGGATCGCTTCCCAAACTGCGGCGTCTTGCTGTTGCAGAATGTCCATGAGTGGTCTCCCGAAGTTGTGTTTTCCTGGATGCTCATGCCCGGGTGGTAGTGGTACGCAATATGATACGAGCCATGTCAGCTCTGAGGCGAAGTTGGGGCTTGCCAGCGCTTTGTCAGCCAGCGCAACAGCAACGGCAACAAACTGACGGCAAATAGCGCGGCAATCAAGCGTGGTTGAAGAAGCTGGCCCGTTTCCAGAACGCGATCCAGTTCCCCACCGGCCCAGACGTAAATGAGCGTTGCCGGCAACATGCCCAACTGGCTGATCCACCAAAAGCGCCTTACTGACATCTGTGTCAAGCCGAACGCCACGTTGATGAGGAAAAACGGCACGGCGGGATTGAGACGCAGACTCAGCAGATACCAACCGCCAGCGCGCTCGAGCTCTGCCTGGAGGCGAGGCAGGCGGTGAGCATAACGGCGTTGCACCCAGTCCCGCAGCAACGTGCGGCTCAGGAGCATGGCCAGGGTAGCGCCAGTGGTGGAAGCAAAACTCACCAGCATCACTCCCCACAACCAGCCAAACACCGCGCCGCCCGCCAGAGTCAGTACCATCGCCCCAGGCAAAGCCAGCCCTGCAAACAACACGTATATGATGAAGAAAATCAGGCTGCTCAAATACGGGTGCTGCCTGACCTCCGTCTGCCAGGCGTGCCGGTGCTGTTGGAGCCGATTCAGCCAAGCATCCACGTCGAAATAAAGGCTGCTCACGATCAGGGAGGTAATTCCCAAAATGAGCAAAGTAGCTCCGAACGCGAGGCGCCAACGGCCTGGTTTTTCCAACGATTGGCTGGACATTACGCTGGCCCGAAACGGAGCAAGACCTTGCCTGCCCGACCCGAAGTTTGCGCATGGCGGAGGGCGTCCTGAAAGCGCTCCAGGGGATATTGCGCGGCTACGTCGGTGGTCAGGACTTTTCGCCGCATCAGTCGAATGATCTGCCGAAACAAACGCCACATGGTGAACGCTTTCTGCCGTTTCGTCCATTCCGCCAACCAAAAGCCTTCGACTTTGCGAGAATTGACCATCAACTCGCGCGAGCTGAACTGCAGGGGCTCCCCCGAAAGCGTGCCGTAGACTAGCAAGTGCCCTTGCGGGCCGAGGCAGGAAATGACCTGTGTTCCCAATGTGCCCCCTACCGCATCCACGGCATAACGAATGGTCACCTGCGGCAACTGTTCCTGTAAGAGCTGGGGCAGCTGCCCATTCTGCCACACGATAACCGCATCCGGGTGCAGTGGCGCCAATTCTTCCCGGGCCGCGGGCCGGCGTACTACGTTGACCGTCCGGAATCCGAGAACACGCCCTAAGCGGATAATCATTTTTCCGAGGGCCGAATTAGCCGCTGTTTGCAACAGCCATTCCCCACGAGGTACTTTCAAAACTCGTGTCACCATGACCAACGCCGTGGCCGGGTTAACGAAAAACGAGGCCACTTGTTCATCGGGTAAATCTGCGGGGACGGGAACGGCTTGGCGTGCGGGGATAATGACGTGCTCCTGCCAGTTGCCGCCGCGACTGTTGAGCACAGCGACGCGTTTGCCTAGCACCCGCCAGGCTAGTAAACCGCCACCGCTTTCTTCCACGATGCCGACTCCCTCAAACCCGGGCACAGCGGGAGGCTCGGCCCGCCGGCCATACACACCACGGATCAGCAACAAATCCGATGGATTGATCGGGCTAGCGATCATCCGCACGCGCACCTCTCCCGGCCCGGGTCGAGGCAAAGGCACCTCTCGCAGTTGCAGGACTTCTGCCGGTTCGCCAAAGCGCTCGAAGACCAATGCGCGCATGACCTCACCGCAGCAAGGCGAAGTGATAAAGGATTTCCGCGGCCTGCTCTACCTGGTGCACATCTACCCATTCCTCGGCAGTGTGAGCCTGGGCAATGTCGCCTGGGCCAAACACCACACACGGAATCCCAACCGCTTGCAACGTGGAGGCATCCGTACCGTAAGGCACGGTGCCGACTTCCACTTGACCCAGTACCTGCCGTACCGCTTCCGCCAGCCGCGCCACTAACCTTTCTTTGCCTTCATGGGCCAACGGCGGGACCTGCATCCAGGGGGCTTCCTGCCGCCATCCCTCTGCTCCCAGACGATGCACCAGGTATTCGGCCAACTCCGCGGGTACAGTTTCCAGTTTCTCCCTTGGCAAGACGCGACGATCAATGTCAATCGTGCAACTGTCAGGAACGATGTTTGCACTGACGCCTCCTTCGATCCGGCCCACGCTGATCGTAGCTGGCCCGAGCACAGCATCCTGGCGTGTCGTGCTGAGCCAGGCCGCGTAGCTCTCAATCGCCGCAATCACTCGCCCCATGCGGTATATGGCATTGATGCCCAACTCCGGCCGTGAGCTATGACAACTGCGACCGGAAGTATGTAGCCGCCAGCGCACGATACCCTTGTGTGCGGTAATGATGTGCAAACTGGTGGGCTCGGCAACGATCGCACCATCGGCACGCAGGGGCTTCGCGGCCAGCGCCCGTACCCCAGTGAACGTGTACTCTTCATCCACGACACAGGCGAGGGTGATCGAACATCGCCGGCTAGCGGGTTCGCGCAACAGGCGATGAAACGCCGCCAGCATCGCTGCTAGTCCTCCTTTGACATCACACGCGCCACGGCCGTAGAGCCGACCATTTTTGAGCTGGGCGGCGAATGGCTCCACAGTCATGCTCACCGCCGGCACAGTATCCTGGTGGGCTTCCCAAATAAAACTTGGTGCGCTAGCTTCCCCAGGCAAATAAGCGACAATGTTATCCCGCTGCGGCGCTACGCTTTGGCGTTCGTAATGGACATCCCATTGCCGCAATAGGCCTTCGAGAAAATCGGTTACTGCGGACTCGAAAAATCCGGGCCCGGGACTGGCCAGGCCCATGGGATTCTGGCTCGGGCGCTTCACCAACTCCGCCAGCAGCTCCACCGATTCCGTCATCTTGTGATTCCTGGCTGGTGCGGTTATTCATCTGCAGTATCCGCCTGAAACAAATCCTGCCCTTTCGAGTCGCTCTCATCCTCCATCTCCGTGGGTTCTGCTTCGCCGGATGGTCGGTGCCGCAATGCTTGGAGGAGTTGTTGGGCACGCTCCAGGTCGGCTCGATGCACCCACACTTCTGCAGGAATGGTTTTCAGCGTGCCCAGACTAGCGTCGAGTAAATCGCCCACCACCTGGCACTCAATACCTTCACTTTCCAAAGCGGTCTTGATGGCAAACGCCTCCTGCGTGTCCTCTACAGCCACCAGTTTTACCACCTGTTTCGGGTCATCTCTGGTCATGTCTCATCTCCGAGGGCGTTTTGGCCTCAAGCAATTCCTCGTAAGCCAACCGCAGGGGCTATTGTATGCCGCCCAGGTACTTCCACGAAGCGTGCGCGTCCCCAAATGAAAACCGTGCTCGGCTCCTGGATGTGTGTGTGTAGCTGCCAAGCAAGGCATTGCGTTGCAGCGAGCAGACTATTCTTTGTGCGACACATTTCGCGGCTTCGGAGATACATGTTGCGATTGTGTTGCACTGGTCCGAGTGCTTTTGGTGCCTGGCATCAGCCAAACAGAATGTGCCATCCCAACGACTAGGCAGCCGACCCAACTAACTAGGCACAGTTCTCGGTACAATAATCCGCGCCAGGAATACGAGAAGGAAGCGTCGCGGTGACAGCTGCAAATCCCGTAAAGCAAGGTGCAGGAACCTCAGGTTTGCCCAACAGCAAAAGGCCTAGCGCGTTGGCAGGCAAAGTGGCTATCGTCTCGGCCGATTCTGAGGCTGTGACTCGCCTGACGAAGCACGCTCCCAAAGCGCTGGCCAGGATGGTCGTCCAACCTGACGACAAACTGCCACCTGACGCCGCCGCTATCGTCTTTCTCCTCGACTACACTGTGTTGCAAACTCAGGGAGATCAATTCTTGGAGCGTGTGACCTCACAACTGGTAGCATGCCGGCTGCTATGGGGCAGGCAATTGTTCCCAGCACAACGCAGTGTGTTCGGGGTGCTTTATAATTGGGAAAAGGCGGTGGGGCAGTCGGGTATGCCGCAGATTCTCGAGTGGTTAGAGGAGCAAAAACTGGAATGGCTGGGTCGCTGGCAAAACTGCTTCGCAAGGCTGGCGCAAACTATGGCTGCGACCCACGGTCGAGGCGAAGAATTGGGAAAGACCATAATGTCCCAAGAGGGGACTATAGCGTGGTCTGGGTTTGGCCAGTTTCGATGGCGGATGTGGGCGATAAGTTTGCGGCCGGAGGAAAAGCCACGCAGCTTACCTGCGGCATTTGGTGCGGAGCAACTTTTTCAGCAAATCCAGACGGCGACGCTGGAGTACAGCAGTAGCTTACGCCGGCAGTCTTGGGCAGTGCTCGGATTCTTGTTGTTGAGTTTGGGATTGGTGGCTGGATTAGGAGTGGGACTGTGGCTTCTGGGTTGGCGGCTACATCATCCGCCACCCCCTGCGGTAGCCGAAGAAGACCCGACGCGGCACTTGCCGCTTCTGGAGCGGTTGGCGTGGTGGACCGAACGAGGCCGGCGGCTGTTGCGCTGGGAAGATTGGTATCGCGGCTCCAGTTTGACGCTCGATTGGCCCAGCTGGTTGGTTGCCGTCCAGCGTTACCGTGAGACTGTCACCCAGTTACCCCAGGCAAAGCAACCCGATGCTCAAATTTGGCAGCGCGCATTGGAGGAAGTAGTAGAAAAACTCGCTCGCGTGCAGGAGCGTGCTTGCGTCTTGGGAGTGGAAGGTGCGGCAGCCTGTTGCAAGGATACCGCTCATGTTGGGGCGTCGCTGGCTTTCACGCTTGCTCTATCGCTGGAAAACCGTGAGGAACGGCTACAGGGTAGTACCTTAGATGCATTCCTGGCGGAGCTCCAGAAGCGCTGGCAGCGAAGCCGTCAACAATTCCCAGCCGCTGACCTGCGACCGCTGCCTGGTGAATTACCTCTGGAAGTGGCCGATGATCTGCGCCAGCTCGCAGAACAACGTTACCCGGACTTGCTCGAACCTGTGCGTGCGGAAATTCGGCGGCAGCTATATCGCCTCGGTGAAGGCCGAGAGAGTTTAGCCGCCTGGCGAGAATTGGTCCAGCGTGGTTGGCTGGGCGGCGCTGCTCGCCGGGAGTTGGCCGATTGGCTTGCCGTCGCCCATTTGCTCCAGGTCTGGTCGGGACATCCGCCACGTGATCCGCTCGATGCACTGGCGCAATTCGTGATGCAGGAAGCCATCCCATTACCCTTGGGAAGGCTGTGGTTGGAATGGCCTGAGGAAGAACCCCACGCAGTGAAATCTCCTTTTACCGAGGGGGTGCAGCCTGACCCAAATGTGCCCGCCCAACAGCCGATTGCTCCCGCGATTCCCGAGCCGCCGGCTCAACTGACCCTCACCTTGCTCATGCCCGAAGGGCGCCGTGAGGTATGGCTCTATCAACGGGTCGAAGCCGTTCCTGGACCAGGAAAATCGTCTCGCCGTTACGAATTTCGCCTGGTTACCAGCGTGGCTTGGCCTGGCAAATGCTATTTGTATCGGCCTGGAATCGGGCTGCGTGTACAGGGACAAGTAAGCGACCGCACTGGTGGGGCCCGACAATTAACCTGGTCGGAGCGCGAAGCGCGCTCGCAAGTCTTCGGATTCACGGTCCTGGAATTGACGCCGCGTTGTCACTTGCCCGACCAGGCTCCCGAAGAAGGCCAACTTTTGCACGGGGTTCTTCTTCACTTGAGTGTACCGCTTCCGATACCCGATCTCCTGCCGTAAGTTGGGGTGCGAGCTTCACCTCACTCGACTAGGATGTCGAGAACGTTCAGGAAAATGCCCATGAGCGAACCGCCGGCAATCAGGCCCGCGCAAATCGGTTCTTGATTCTGCACCAACCAGCGGTCGAGCGGGCCGCTCGGTTTTCGCACTTTCTCGGCCAGCCAGAACATGAACGCGCCCAGGAACATGATTGCGCAGGTATGGAACGGAATGACGAAACCCAGGGCGAAACCAATAGGAGAAAGAGGCGACTTCCCCCGCAAACGCAACCATTCCAGGACGAGACCCGCCACCAAGGCTATGAGCACTGCCCAGCGGGCCGATACGGGAATAGCCTCTATCCCATCAGCCAAGACGTCTGCCACAGCCCGCCAGATGGTTGCCGAGGGCATCGGGTAATCGCCGAAATGGACGGTTTGCGTTTCTGCTTGGGGCTGCCAAGCCTGCCACCAGTCGAGACGCTGCTCGCCTGCCCGCAAGAAAACTAAGTAAAAAACGGGCGTGGCCACCAGTGTGCCGGCTATCGCCCCCAAAACGTGGCCCAGCGCTTGTTGCCGCGGTTTGGCACCGAGCATGTAGCCCGGCTTGATGTCCATCAGCAGATTCGCCGAATTGCTTGCCACTTCTCCGGTGATGCCTGCGGTCATCAGGTTGACACCCTTGTCACCTGGCGCCAGCATGGCGAAGGTCAACTGAGTGAGTTTGCCCATAGCGCCAATCGGCGTGATCGAGGTCAGGCCCGTCGAGTTGATGGCGATGAGACAGAAAAAGAAAGTCAAAGCAACGGCGATAGCACTGTATAGCGGATTGATGCCGAAAAACACCCAACCCATGGAGCACACCAGTACGCCAAGCAAAGGCACGCCTATGAGCGAAAGTTGTAGGGGCAATTCGATGTGTGCCAGGACATCGTGATTGCCACTCTGCTGTCGTTTGAACAGGCGGCGAATCGGCCCCCAGATAATCTCGGGCTTGGCGAAGAACGCCAGCAGCGACGCGACGGTCATCATCGCCACCCCGCTCCACAACGACCAGAAAGTGATTTCGCGAAAACCAATCGCACCCGAGGGCCCAGGCGTTATGTCGCCCCTGGAGATGAGCCAAGGTGCTAATACCAAGAAGTTGACAACTGCTCCCAGGAGCATGGAAGCCCCCACGCGAATACCGATCAATCCGCCGGCGCCAAACATGGCCACGTCCAGTTCCACACCCACGGTTAGCCGATCCAGGCGTGTGCCAAACCAGAGGGGGATTTGGCTGGCTTGTGCGGAAAGCAAATCCCAGAGGGATTCAGCAACGCGAAACGGCAGTCGCAACAGGTGCACGATTTTCTCGCTCTGCAAGATCTTGAGGATCGCTGCGGCAACTGCAGAGCCCGCCAGGAGTTTCGCTTTCAACATTCCCTGTTCAGCCTGGCCATGGTGCAAGGCATCCATGACGATCCCGGCAGCACGGCCTTCGGGAAACGGCTGTTGTTCGTCGTTGATGAAACGTCTCTTGAACGGGAAGGCAAAAAGCACGCCCAGCACCGCCAGCGCCACCACCCACAACACCACCTGCCAGACGGGAATCACCCGCTGCTGCACCACCATGTAGGCAGCCAGGCTGGAAATCAGCGGCGAGGTCATATACCCAGCTGCCGTGGCTACCGATTGCATCGCGTTGTTTTCGAGAATCGTCAGTTCTTGAGCCAGACCCAGCCGCGCTAGCACCCGGAACGCGGCAAACGCCAGAATTACCGAAGTGATCCCCACCCCTAACGTCCAGCCTGTCTTGGCGCCCACATACAGGTTCGTCAACGACAATACTCCGCCCAGAATCATTCCCGTCACCGCGGCTCGCACGGTAAGCTGGGGCATATCTCCGCGAAACACGTTCGCCAGCCACCAACGATCCTTTTGTTCCAGCGTCCAGCTACGGATTTGTTCTTCTCGCAGTTCGTGAATGGGCATGCCTCACTCCATCCTGAGCGCTTCACCAATAAGGGCACCGCGCCAGAGTCTTGGTGGGGATGTGTGCCCCGGTTAGCAAGCGGTGTGCTTGTTCCCTAACCAAAAAGCTCGCCTTGCGGCGCAGCAGTGGATTCGCCGGGTAAAGGACGGCCGAGATGTGCGTAGGCTTTAGGAGTGGCAACCCGACCT
>BEIM01000015.1 GCA_002898995.1 bacterium HR36 | reverse complement strand
GGCCGTCCACGCCGTCGGGGAACCCGAATCGTCTGCAAGGTCGCCTCGGCCAACCGAAGCTCGGCCGGCTGCGCACTGGCCACCATACCCCCAATGGGCAGGCCCTGGCCTTCCGTTACCAGCATCAACTTACTCCCTTTGCCGCGTTTGGTCACGCCCACCGCCTCGCCCCCTTTTTGGCCGGAACAAACGTGCCGTCCAGGAAGGTCTGGGGCCATTGCAGTTGGCCCCGCTCCTCCAGCATAGCCAGGTACGTCCTCCAGATGCGTTCCCAAACGCCCTCCTGCTGCCAGCGCCGGAGCCGCCGCCAACAGGTCACCGGGCTCCCATACCGCCGCGGCATGTCTTGCCACCGACATCCCGTGCGTAGGACGTAGACAATCCCATTCAAGGTCCGCCGGTCATCTGCCCTCGGCCTTCCCCGCCCCCGCTGGGGTGGAAGCAAAGGCTGGATGGCTTCCCACTGCGCATCCGTCAGGTCGCTCATCCTGGCTAGCCTCCTTTCTAGAGAGCCGACCGTAGTAGTTTACCCCATCTTGACTCTTTTTGAAATGGCTTCTAAGATTCGGCGCCAGGCGATGGCCAGCCAATCAAAGGGGAAACGGTGGTTTGCGAAAAACGCTACTAAGCTGGGTGGCGGACGTTTGTGAAAAGGCCTAACGAGATTCTCGGATGAACGACATCGCCGACCAAACGTCCCCTTGACGTTTTGGTGAACGTTTGTACAAATGACTAAGAAACTGGCAGCATTTTCATTAGGCGCGTGGAAATTGGCGCAAGGGACGGGGCGAACAGAAAACTTGGCCTTTTGGATAATGTAATCGTAAGGACTTTGGCGATGGGAACTTACACACTATTTGCTCTATTTTCTTGCCCGGCCGGCTAAACGGTGTCAAACTTGCACGGGGCTTGGATTGACGAGGCCGGCGCAATGCCAGACTAGCGGCACGTATTAACTTAACAAGGGCGGACACGCAACGCGGGAAAATCTATCGGAGAGCGGAAACTTTTTGGGGGGAAATTCGTCACACTTAATTGCCGCATGTGGTATCTAATTTGCTACCAAATTCGAGCTTATCGAAAACAATTATTGATTGCAAAGCGTATATCTTTGGGAACGGTATCTTCGGCTTTATTGGCATAATCTGCCATTGACATCCAGGCTTGAAGCCTGCCTTTTACCAGGAGGCAAAAGGCGGGGGTAGTACGGAACAGGGGGAGGATCAGGGCAGTCGGCCCTGCGGCAAGCTCGCCCATAACCCCCAGCGGAATCAGCGGCGGGGCTGACTGCCACTACGGCGGCCGTCGCAGAGACGGCCAAGCGGCAAAGGAGAAGCCATGCTGGAGAAGTTTCGGAACAAGTTGATGCGCGAATTGTGCGACCAGGCGGTGCGCTATGCCCCGATGGAGCGCAAGCTCGAACAACTTTCCCGAGCCGAACGCCTCCTGACGGAGGTGGTCCATCAGCGCACCTATCCCTACCAGTATGTTTGTTATCGCATTACCGGTTTTCGTCCCGACACTCACGCTGAAGATATGATTGTGGGCGAAGACCTTGAACACGATTTGTCGTTGTTTATCGCGATGCTGTCGGATGCTGTGCCGGCGGTGCCGATCGAGCAAATGCCCGAACCCGTTCTGAACTTGGAGCAGGTGCGGAAGCGGTTGCGGGTGTCGGCACGTACCTTGGGTCTGTTGCGGGAGCACGGACTGGTTTGCCGAAAAGTGATTGCCCGCGGTCGGCAGCGTGCCGTCGTGCGCCAGTCGGTGTTCGACCACTACCTGCAGCAGCACGGTAAGCCGACTGTGGAAACGCTCCGTCTGGGCCAGATTGAGCCTGGGGAACGCGAGCGCATTTTGCGCTGGGCCCGGCGTATGGCGCAGGTGGCACCCCACCGGGCCGAGGAAATCTTCCGCCGACTCGCCCGCCGTTTCAACCGCCGGGTGCAAGCGATTCGTGTGCTGATTCGGGCGCATGACGAGGCTCATCCAGACCAGGCGATTTTCCCTGGGCTGCATGGCCCGCTTGATGAGCACGCCAAACGCGCCATCTATACTTCGTACACCCAAGGTATTTCCATCGACAGGCTGGCTAAGGCCTACCATCGCACGCGCACCACGATCTTGCGCGTGCTCAATGAGCAACGGGCGCGGGCCTTGCTGGCCAAGCCCATTGATTACATTCCCAGCCCCGAGTTTGAAGACCCCAAGCGAGAAGCCGAAATCCTGGCGCCTATGCCCGGTGCCGAGGAATACGAGGCGGCGCGTGCGCGGATGCGCCGCAATGTGCCTCGCGATCTGCCTCCAGAACTCGCTTCGCTCTACCAGGTGCCCCTGCTCAATCCCGAGCAGGAACGGCATCTGTTCCGCCAGATGAATTACCTGAAGTATAAAGCAGCTCGCTTGGCCGAGCGGATCGATCCCGCCAAGCCGAAAGCCGCTGATCTCGACCAACTGGAGAACTTGCTCAAGCAAGCCCAGGCAGTGCGGGAAATGCTCATTACCGCCAATATGCGGCTGGTGGCTTCTATCGCCAAAAAGTACGCCGAACGCCTCGGCCATCCCGGCGCCTTTTTCGAGCTTTTCAGCGACGGCAACGTCTCGCTCATTCGCGCCGTGGAAAAATTCGACTACATGCGCGGCAACAAGTTCAGCACGTATGCCACCTGGGCTATCCGCAAAAACTTCACGCGGAGTATCCCCGCCGAACAGATTCATCACGACCGCTTCATCACCGGTCTGGAGGAGATGTTCGAGACGGCCGAGGATACTCGCAGCGATGAATTCGAGCAGGTTACGCAAGCCAATCGGGCGCGCGAGAGCATCATCAAGCTGCTCGATTGTCTTGAGGAACGCGAACGCCGCATCATCCAGTTGCGGATCGGCTTGGGAGAAGCCCGCGGTATGACTTTGGAAGAGGTCGGACGCGAACTGGGCATCACCAAGGAACGTGTCCGGCAGCTCGAGGCCCGCGGCATGAACAAGCTCCGCGCTCTGCTCGAACAAGAGCACATCGAAACGTGATGTGCACTTGCGGACGCTTTGCACTAGGTATTGCGCTTCTCGCTCAACTCTGGCGCTTACCAGTTTATCGCTTGGCGCCGAGTCATTCGCGGCAAGACTAGCCACGCATTCGGGAACGGTGCCCAGCTGCGCCGTCCTGGATGCCGACTCTGAAATCGCATCAGATTTGCTGACGTAATCTCTCGCTGGGCCGGGCTAGCCTCCGGCCCACTTTTTTTTGCCCGACCCTGCGGAATTCTCCACAGCCCTGATGCTTCGAAGGCCAGCTGACAAGGCTTTGCCGATTCCGTTTTTCACGTGTTCTCGTTCAGTGCCCCCAGCTGAGCGCCCGCGCAGCAAGGTCAGCCTCCACTTAGCGTCCAGCTGGGTTACGAACTGCGCCAGCAGAGGCATGGTTGGCCCTCATTCACCCAACGCCTTTGCTGTGTTCTTCACACGCTACCAATGTTAGGCCACTGCAGCATAGGTGGAAACTGGTTTTCTGGCGCCATCAAGGTTGGCTGCGTTCTCGCGGGTGTGAAACGTAGTGCTGCGACTGACTTACGCCAGGTGGTAGGCTGGTTGGCGCCGATGGCCAGGCTGGCTCGCGCAAGACACAGCCTGGCACGCAGAATGGGCGTGCTGCTACGGAGGCGTGAATGGAAAGCTGTCTACCGGGTGAGTTTCAAGATGGGGTCGCGAAGCTGGCGCATTCTGCTGATGAGATGTGCGTCAAGAGTTTGCACAGCCTGGCGGACTTCCGGGGACTGGTCATGAATCAGGTTATGTTTCTCGTCGGGGTCTTTGGTCAGGTCGTAGAATTCGTCGCGCTCGGGGTGAAGGAAATCGCGTACCAGTTTCCAGCGAGGTGTGCGGTAACAGCGAAGGTGAGCGCGGGCGTCTAGGTGGAGGGAATACTCGCCGTAATAATCGTTATTCCACTGGCGAGCGTTGCCGTCCAGCAACTCAAACAGGCTGCGTCCGCGAATGAGGGTGTTGGGCGGAATAGCGACTTGAGCAGCGGCGCAGATCGTGGGGAACCAGTCCAGGTGGGTAATCGTGTGCGAGATGCGTTGGCCAGGACGAATGCGGCTGGGCCAGCGCATGGCCGTTGGTACTTTGAGCGAGGTATCGAACATGTTCGGCCGGCAATTCGCGGGAATATCAGCCGTGCCTGGCGGTCGTTTGCTCACCATCCACGTGCCATTACCTTTATGCCAGATACCGTGATGACCGATATTGTACCCGTTGTCGGAAGTGAAGATTACCAGCGTCTTTTCCGTGAGGCGCAGGCGGTCCAGATGCTCAAGTATTCTTCCGACATTGCGATCGACGGCGTGCACGCAGCCGAGATAGTCGCGCATCGCCCTGACCACCAAAGCCGTGTTCAGGTTGGGAATGCCGGGATCGGGTGGCCGAATCTCGAGCTGGCGAAAGACAGCGGCGTCGGCTTTAGGTTGCGGCGTGTACGGAGCATGCGGTTCGCGGTAGTGCACGCACAGCGCGAATGGGCGCTCCCGATGTTTCGAGAGAAACTCCAGCGCCTTATCGGTCAGGAGATCGCTATGGTAGCCCGTACACTTCACGGGTTGGCCGTTTTCTTCCAGGATCGGGTCGTAAGGTGCGGAGCTACCTTCGAGAAAACCGAAGAAATAATCGAAGCCGTGTTGCTGCGGATGGAAACGCGGTTGCGTGCCGAGGTGCCACTTGCCGATGAGTCCGGTGGCGTAGCCTGCCTGACGCAACAAGCGTGGCCAGGTGAGGAATTCCGTGGATAAGCCTACGTCTGGCTCTTTTTTCGGATGGATCCAGTCGGTGATACCCACCTCGGAACCATAGCGGCTGGTCAGGATGGCGGCGCGCGAAGGACTGCATACGGGCGTAGGACAAAACGCATTCACAAAATAGGCCCCTTCGCGAAAAAGTCGATCCAGATGCGGCGTCCGCGCCAGGCTTTGCCCCGACAGCCCGAGTGCCCAGGGCCCCTGGTCGTCGGTCATTAGGAAGAGGATGTTTGGCTTTTGTCCTGGTATGGAGCAAGCCCGTGGCCAGTTGCTCAGCGACCACCACAGCACAACATTCGCGCTCATCAGCAGGCAAAACCAGCGCATGGGAGTATGGCTCCTGGTCAAGCTCTATCTGTGACCGCCCAAGCACGTTCTATTGACCGAGCGGCCGCGTCCAAAGTCACGAGCCCGCTGAGGCGTCGGGGTGTCAATGCAGATTTTGCGGATAGCAGTAGGCAGAGCAAATGCGGATCGGTAAACTGTTATTGCCGCGAGCAGGGTGATACAGTCGTAGGCTGTGCGTAAGACCGACGGGAGCGGAGAATGGCGGAAACGAAAACGGCAAAACGGCGACATTTATTACGGCGGTTCAATCGTTGGCTGCAATCGAAGCTACCAGAACGCGCTGATCCCGCCCAATACAATCAGCTGGTGCGGGAGACGTATGATGGCCCGGCGGGATGGTTCACCCTGATTACGGGTTATCTGACGGGACACGAGCCGCTCGCGAAACGGCTGATCGGCCCAAAGGGTTTTGATATCCGTGGTTGCAAACGCATTCTCGATGCTGGGACCGGCAACGGCCGATACCTCCGCATCTTGCAACGCCGTGCCGATCCTGGCGCCTTAGTAGTCGGCTGTGATTTATCGCTGGGGATGTTGCGGCGCGCAGGTAAACGGCTGAGGCACAGCCGCGCCTTCCTGGTGCAGGCCGATGTCAACCGCCTGCCGTACCCCGACGCTTGCTTTGATGCGATCGTCTTCGGCTGGGTCCTGGAACATTTACCCCAGCCGTTACTAGGATTGCGTGAGTTGGCGCGGGTGTTGCGACCGGGCGGCAAATTGTTACTGATGACCACTGAAGACAACACTCTCGGGGCTATTACCAGCCGCGTCTATCACTGTCGCGCCACCAGCCGCGCGCAGCTGCGAGAATGGTGCCGGCAGGCAGAATTGCTCTGGCATCGGGAACTATGGTGGTCGCGGCTGCACCAAGTGTTGCGGCTGGGGGGCATTGTCGTCGAACTGCGCCGCATCAAAGCTGAGGCACCTGATCATGACTGAAGAATTGGCCCAGGCGTGGAGCCAAGCTGCTGCCGATTATGAAGAGCACTTCATTGACCCGTATGCTGCTGATGTTCGCAATCCGTTGTGGCGTGCCCTGGCGCGAATCCCGCGGAAAAAGAGCAAGACGGTCGGTGACCTGGGTTGCGGTACCGGGCCGTTACTCCCACGGCTGGCGAGGGAGTTTGGCCATGTTTTGGCGGTGGATTTCGCGGAAGGGATGCTGCAACGTGCCCGCGCACGCTGCCGCTCTCTGAACAACGTGACTTTCCATCGCTTGCCGCTTCAGAACTTGCAACCATTACATGGCCAGCTTGACGTCGCGGTGGCGATTAACAGCCTGGGCTTACCCCACCCTGCCGAGATTGACCAGGCCTTGCGGCAAATCTGGCATTGTTTGCGACCTGGAGGCTGGTTGTTGGGCATCGTGCCGGCTATGGACGCCATTCATTACATGACCATGCTGCTAGTGGATCGCGCTTTGCAACGGGGATTGCCCTTGGACGCCGCTCGCAAGAACGCTGCCCATCATGCCAATCATGCAGAATACGATTTCGCCTTTAGCCGGTTTCTCTATCGCGGCACCGAACAGCATTTCTGGTTCGGCTTCGAGGTGCCGTATCGGTTGCGGCGTGCGGGGTTCGTACGGCTCCGTTTGGCCAAAGTTTACATCCCTTGGCCGCAGGTGACCAAGCTGAAAGACCTCGACCGTTTCCCTCCGACCTGGGACTGGTTCTTTGCCGCCCGCAAGTCGGCTCATCCAAAATCCGCGCCGCTTGCTCAGTGACAGGGAAGGCAATAGGCCATAACGAAACGGGGCAAATTGGGGGGAACCAAGCATGCGCTCTTTGCCATCGTCGCGACTCACGCGTCGTGCGTTCTTGCACCTCGGTCTGGGTCTTGGCCTCAGCGCAGCAGGAGTGCTGGGCCAGGACCGCTCCGCCAAGCGCCGCCATCGGCTGTATGTGGTTTGTCCAGGGATTCGCAATTACCTGGAATTTGGCGGGGCGGGGATTCTCGTGTTCGACATCGGTGAGGGCTACCGTTTTGTGCAGCGCATCCAGACCCCGGCTAGTCGCGAGGCCAAACCAGAGAACATTAAGGGCGTCTGCGCCAGTGCAGTAACAGGCCGCCTGTATTTCACAACGCTCACCAAACTGTACTGCCTCGATCTCCGCACCCAGGAAACGCTCTGGAGCAAGGCTTTGCCTGGGGGGTGTGATCGGCTGGCCATTCATCCGAACGGCCAAGAGCTTTACGTGCCCAGCCTGGAAAAAGACCACTGGAATATCGTGCACGCGGAAAACGGGGAGTTGATTGCACAAGTAGTCACCAAGAGCGGGTCGCACAACACGGTGTGTAGCCTGGACGGCCGGCGGGTGTATCTGGCGGGGCTGCGGTCGCCGTATCTCGCGGTGTTCGACACTGCGAGTCGGAGAATCGTCGCGCAGGTCGGCCCGTTCAGCGCCCCGATTCGGCCCTTCACGATCAATGGTCGGCAAACCCGGTGTTATTGCTGCGTCAATGGTCTATTGGGTTTCGAGGTCGGCGATCTGACCAGCGGCAAAAAGATTCAGCGGATCGAAGTCGAAGGCTACAAGCAGGGCCCGGTGAAGCGGCACGGCTGTCCGAGTCATGGCGTGGGCCTGACGCCGGATGAGACAGAAGTGTGGGTGTGCGACGCGGCCAACCAAGCGCTGCACATTTTCGACAACACAGGCGCCCAGCCGAAGCAGGTAGCATCGCTGCGCTTGCGCGAACAGCCAGGCTGGATCACCTTCAGCCTGGATGGCCGCCACGCCTGGCCGTCCACGGGCGAAATTATTGATGTGAAAACTCGGAAAATCATCGCCACCTTGCACGACGAACAAGGCCGCGAAGTCCACAGCGAAAAAATGGTGGAAATTGTCTTTGAGGGGGATAAACCCGTGCAGGTCGGCGACCAGTTTGGTGTTGGTCGGGTCACTGCCTGAGCCAGGCTCTAAAAGTGGACCCAGGCGAGCAAGGAGCAGTGCTGCTAAGCTGCGGGTTGGCTCAGAAGCCGTAAAAACCGGGCGTACGCTTCCTCCCAGACGGTAGGCTGCTGCGGTTCGTACCGCTCCACGAGGAACGACTGCTGTACTACCTCACGAGCTTGTTCGAGGTTCGTCAGCCAACCGAGCCCAAGCATCTGCACTAGGATATTGCCAATGCTGGTGGCTTCCACAGGCCCAGCTAGCACCACGCGGTTACAACAATCCGCGGTCAGTTGGTTCAGCAAGCGATTTTGACTCCCGCCACCCACGATATGAATCGTCGTGAGCCGTCGCCCTAACATCTCTTCCAGCCGTTCGATCACCCAGCGGTATTTCAGTGCCAGACTTTCCAGGCAGACGCGGATATACAAGCCCGGCGTATCGGGAACAGCTTGACCAGTCCTCCGGCAGTAGTCAGCAATGGCCGAAGGCATGCTCACCGGCAGCAGGAAAGCGGGATCGTCCGGCTCGATAAAAGCCGTGCGCCCAGGCGCCGCTTGGGCTAAGCTTGTCAGCTCGTCGTAACTGTAGCGCTGGCCAGTGCGTTCCCAGCTGCGGCGGCATTCCTGTACCAACCACAATCCCATGACGTTTTTGAGTAACCGCACCCGATGGCTGTAGCCGACCTCATTGGTAAAGTTGTAGGTGAGCGTCCGCGCGTCAATGACGGGTTGCGGCGTTTCGATGCCCACCAGCGACCACGTCCCCGAACTGATGTAGCACCAATTCTCGCCGCGGCCGGGTACAGCTACTACTGCCGAGGCCGTGTCGTGTGTCGCCGGTAATACGACTTTAAGGTCTCGGCAGCCCGTTTCTTCTGCGACATGCGGTAGCAGTGTCCCCAGCAGCGTGCCTGGTGGCGTAATGGGCAGGAGCATTTTCAAAGGCAGACCGAGCTTTTCCACCACAGGTTTCGCCCAATCTCGCGCCACCGGATCATACATCTGTGTGGTGCTGGCATTGGTCAGTTCTACCGTGAGGCGTCCTGTCAACCAGAAGTGGAACAGGTCGGCCATCAGCAGCAGGGTACGCGCGTTTTCGAGAATCGGCGAATGATCCCGTTGCAAGGCCAGTAGCTGGAATAGCGTATTGATCCGCATGAACTGGATGCCCGTGGCATGGAAGATTTCTTCACGGCTCGCCCGGGTAAAAGCGTAATCGAAAATCCCCTCGGTGTGCGGATCGCGATAATGCCGGGGATTGCTCAGCAAGACCTGGCCCCGACCCAGCAAGGCAAAATCCACGCCCCAGGTGTCTATGCCGACGCTGTCCAACGCCCCGACTTCTTCTCGCGCTTTCTGCAGCCCTTGCTTGATCTCCTCGAACAAGCGTAGCGCATCCCAGTACATCCCATCCGGCAAACGCACGGGCCCGTTAGGGAACCGATGCACTTGCCGCAATTCCAAGCGCCTTCCGTCCCAGAGGCCGACCACCGCTCGACCACTCTCCGCTCCCAAATCGAAAGCCAGTACCTTGCCGCTCATCTACACGCTCCTCGTTCCTGCAGTAGCTCGACCGTAACCAATTCCAGATTATCAGCCCGCCTCTTGCCTTCCAGAGGGAGCAAATTGGCTACGCTGTCAGTTCGTGGGCGATGGCACGAACCGCGTTCCCATACCAACTGCGATTAGCTAGCAGGCGCGGTTTCCCTCCGTTTGCCGAGTCCAGCCTCTCCATCGCCCTCTGGAAGCCATCGTGAGATAACCTCCAAACCTCCTGCAATAACTGCAGTTTGCTCTTGACAGAGCAATGGGCCTGGCTATGTCGCCCTCTATGTTGCAGGAACACGCTCTGTCCTCGCTGGAATTGGTAAATCCAGCCCAGGGGTGCAATGGTGCTGCCCTGCCGCCCACTATTTGTGAGCGGCTGCGGCGCCGCGCTACGGAATGGTTTCGCCAAGAAGCACTCACCGAGCCACCGGCGGATCTGGCCGAGCCTTTTACCCTGCCGTGGTTTTTGGCTCTGGAATACCATCGGTATCATCGGCAAGCGCGTTGGCTAACGCAGGCTCTGGAGTTTGCCGAGCACGACGGCGAGACTGTCCTGGCGTTGGGCCGGGGCCTCGGCAGCGACGGGGTGCAATACGCGCGCCATGGAGCCCGGGTTATCGTTTGCAACCCAGATGCGGATGAACTGGAAGCCACCCGACACCATTTTGCCTTGCGCGCACTGCCTGCGGTTTTTCACCATACTCCCAGACCGAATCTCCCTTGGCCCTCCGCGTCCATAGATTTGGCCTGTGTGATTCAAATGGTCGCCGACTTGGTTGCTGCGAGCGATTGGCTTGCGGAATTGCATCGCTTGCTCAAACCCGGTGGCAAGCTGCTTATGCTCGAATCCTTGCCCAGCTACTCCTACTGGGCCGGCCAGCGGGTGATTCGACGGCTGCTCCCACGCTTGAGCATTTTTGAAGAGGTCAAGATTCGCCGACGGCACTTGCGCCGCTCCGAACTCGGTTGGCTTTGGCGTTGGTGGCCGCGCCCCTGGCTGGAGCGCTGTTTTGGCCGGTTTCTTTTGGTCAAAGCCCACAAGCCTATCCACCAAGTCCACCAAGCCCTTCCTCTGGCTGCGTAGCCCGACACCAGGAACAACATCTTAGCGACTGTCCAAAAATCCCTGCGTGGGTGAACAATTCACCCCAACATATAGTGGGGTTGGCGTAAGCTTGACGCTGCAAAACTCTAGCCGCCGTTATCTTCCCCGTCGAACACGCTTCTTACCTGGTTTCCAGCAACTCTTCGAGCTTCTGGTAGCGATAGGCGAAAATCTTTTGCAAATCCCGCCGCACAAACAGCGTATGGGCCAGGCGGCCAAGCCAGCCCAATGGCAGGGCGTAGTACACTAAGTCGCGGATCAACGTACCAGTTTCGATACTAAGGAATTCATGGATATGGTGGAAAAGTTTATAAGGGCCGATGACCTGTACATCTACGAAGCGGTTAGGCGGATCCCATTCAACAATTTGCGAAACCCAGGTGATTGGCAGGCCACGTATCCGCAGGTGATAGTGAAGCAGGCACCCACGATATACTGATTCCGGCGCGTCAACAATGCGAAAATGCAACCAGGCCGGCGTGATCTTATCCAGGTTCCGCGGATCGCAGAAAAAAGTAAACACCTTATCCCGCGGTCGAGAAATTCGTTGCTCTTGTACCAATTTATATATCTGTGCCATCGGATAGGTAAAATTGCCGCAGGGCAGCTATTTCGGAGCAACGGTCAGGAGAATCGGCGAACTGGAATAGCTCACTTTGACGACGAAATTGATAGAGACCTGTGCCAGCACAGTGATTGGCACGCGGTCACAAGGCGGGGCATCGGGGGACGCACGCAGCACAATATATCCTTCGCTCCCTTGTCCGAGCAAGGTTTTGCTCTTGCCCTCGACTAATGTGACGCCGGGCGGCAGGGGATTGCCATATATAGTGCCCAGGTGTCGCAGCATCACATCAAGACCTATATTCCCCTTATAATCTGGGTGCCGCTGGATATGCACGCTCAGTTTCACTTCTTCGCCTGGCTTGAGCGTGATAACAGTTGGCGTTACCTCAACGCGTTCGATATCCGCCCGCTCCACCACAGCCACGGTGTGCATGTTAACATCGAACCGGCCCCGTCCCCCGCCAGGGAAGTAAATCTCCTGCATCGGCATAGCTACTCGCTCGACCGGCTTTTCCTTACCATCGGCATCGGGCAATAGGGCCACGCCGACAACCTGAACATTAGCAACACTGCGCTGGGCATTGGGGTCGGCGGTGAGAACTAAGACCCCCTGCGTCATGTTCGGCGGGATGACCAGCGGGTTCACCTGAACGCCCGCAGGCAAGTCCTTGATGGTAACGCTGACCGGACCAGCAAAGCCATTCAATCGCGTTACCTGAACATACCAGGCCATGCTTCCGCCGGGTACTAACCACGCTTTATCGCCATCGCAACGTAAGGTAAAATCAGGCAAAGCCGGTGCGATTTCCAGTGCATAGACAAAATCTTCCCCGCCCTTACCAAACAAATCACGCACGCGAACTATATAGTCGCCGTCCGCGGGCGGAGTAAAAGTCAGGGATGGGTCTTTAATCGCGGGGGAGGTATCATCGTTGGTCAACAGCACATTGCCCTTAGCGTCCAGGATATCCAGGCTTGCATCCAGCGGCGACGTAAGCTCGGTTCCGAATCGCCGGCTAAATACTTCCAGGCGTACCGCTCGGCCTTTTTGCAAGCGCATTTTATAGCAGTCCACATCCCCAGGCTTTTCGATGCGCCCGTTGATGCAAGTGGGCATGCTTACCATTACCGCCTGGCTGGGCGAGTCGTTAGGCTCCTGTTCCGTAACGGTGGGAAGATTAGTGACATAAACGCCGACGGCGTTAGCTGGTTTTCCGATTATGGTAAGTGGCAAGCGTTGGATGCCGGTAGCTGCTGGAGGAACCGTCAACTGAGCTTGGTCGCTTTGACAGGCGGGGCCCAGAGGCTTGACGTTCAGGGTTTTTCCAGGCGAGACCGCGAGCGGGAAAATGCGTGTTGCATAGGGCCTATCGCTGATACAGATGGCATAGACCCAGCGTGGATCGCCGTCATAAATCGCATCGCGGATTTGCAGGTAGTACGTACCGCCCTCCTTGAAATGATAAGCTAAATACGGATCCGCGAAATAAAAATCATCGTTGCTGGCCAACTCGCGGCCACCGGCGTCGTAAAGGGTAATTATCGGATCGGCGTGTTTCTGCAGGTCGTGAATCTTATCCTGCAAGCGGGCACAATAAACCTCGAACGAAAGCGTCTGGCCGGGTTTGACCTCGAAGGCGAACCAATCCACATCCTCAGCCGCCTCAATTTTGGCGCAAACGACGCAGGGAACGGGCACTTTATTCGCCGTCTGTCGCGTATTATTAGAACCCTGCTCGACTACGACGGGGTCTTCGACCACCAGAAGCTGGCCGATGGAAGACACGCTCAAGCTGGTCGCGATCCGGAACTCGCGTGGGCCGGACAATGCGTCAGCCTTCGGGGTGATACGCAGCCGCACCGAACGCACGGTCGGCAAGGCACCGGCCTTATCTGGTTTCGGTGGTTCCTTGGTCGGGACAACTTCCGCCTGAACATCGTTGCCTTCGACTAGAACGCGATACGCGCCGAGAAAATTCTGCGTACCCGAGACCTCGACTTCGCTGGTCTGGCCACGCTGCACCGCTACCGGATGGGTATGCGTGATCATGGGGTACGAAATCTGCGCAGCGCCGGGACGGAACATCACCAGACTGATTACAGCAGCAGCCACGCTAAGCATGTGTCGTTTCATGGCGGTTTCTCTCAGGAAGAAGGTAGAATTTGGCGTTCTTTTGCGCTGGCGCGAGAGCCGTTTATTTAGCGAAAGGTGGCGGGACGCTTTGCCCGGTGAGGGCTTGGCGGATCCATTGCGGTTGTGCTAAAGCTGAGTGGATGGCCTGGGGCTCCAAGTCTTGATTCTGGATTCGCCATTTCAATTGCCCCAGGATTGACGGCGATGCAGCAAAGTAACCTTCGGGCACCTGAGCCAACCAGCGTGGCTGTCCTTGTTCTTCTGGCAAGCTGATGAGCTGGACTAGCAGACGGGAAGACTTGACGTCGTAAATGCGGACAATGCCATCAAATCCGCCGGCAGCGAGCTGGGCTGCGTCGGGCCGCCAAGCGACGGCGTACTGAACAGAGCCGATGGTGATGGTTTGCAACGGGGCACCGTTCTGGCCGTTCCACAGCCGAACCGTACCATCGGCGCTGGCACTGGCCAGGAGCTTGCCGTCGGGGGAGAAGGTTAGCTCGTGGACGGTGGCTCCGTGTCCGGCTTGGGTGCGGATGCGCTGGCCACCACTGGCAGCAGTGTTCCCCGAACGCTGGGATCCCGGCTCCGCACTCCACCACACAATAGCCGGCTCAAAACCCGCCGACACCAGTTCTTTGCCATTGGGATGAACGGCGACTGCGGTAACGTCCAGGTTCATACCGCTGAGGGTTACCAAGCTCTGGCCCGTGGCGGCGTCAAAAATCTTAACCGAGCGGTCTTTGCTCGCACTCGCGAGCCACTTGCCATCGGGGCTGAAGCTGACGGCATAAACAAAGTCCGAATGGCCGGTGATTATCACCTCCGCGCGGTGGCTTTGCAAGTTCCAGATGCGTACGGTCTTGTCGAAGCTGGCGGAGGCGAGTCGCTTGCCATCGGGCGAAAAGGCCACCGAAAATACGGAGTCCTCGTGGCCGCGAAGCACCGCGACCAATTCCCAGTTATCGGTGCGGTAAATGCGCAGGTCGCCCTTGAAGGAAGGTTGGCCGCCCGCCACCGCCAAATACTGTCCATCGGGGCTAAAGCGCAGGTCATTGATTGCGCCGAGAACGTTCGTGAGCACGCGAAGCGGCTGGCCTTGCGCTAAATCCCAGAGGGTAATACGGCCATATTGACCAACAGCCAGCACAGGTCTGGTCGGATGATACCGCAAAGCGGTCACCGGAGCCAGCGGGCCAACGGGCAGGACCAACTCGAGCGGCCCTGGCTTACTGGCTTTGACAACAGAAGCAGGCGGAGTGGTATTAGTGCGGAGGATAACGTCGAGATGTCGAACACGACGCGAAGAGGCGGGCACATTAGCGGCGACCACTTCCTCGGGGCGCTGGCCCTCCGGCGCACCAGCGTCAATCCAGCGGGCGATGGTTTCAATAGCCGGTTGCGGTAACGGTTGCGACGAACCTTTCGGCATGCGGCGGTCTTCGTCGGTGGTGACCAGCAGCTGCAGCAAAAGACTTTCTTTGCTCTTGCCAGGCACGATCACCGGCTTTTTGGCATTTTTCAGAACGGCGTCGTAGCTATCCAAAGCCAGACCGCCGGAGACGTCCACCTCCTGGATGTTCTTGGCGCTGTGGCAGACGGTGCAGTATTTGCGGAAGATCGGGCGAATGTCGTTCCAGTAAGTAGGCGGTTTCTGCGTCTGAGCGGCGGCCGTGGCCGTCAGCGAGAAAATCACCAGGAACGTCAGGAAGTGTCGCATCGTTGCAACTCCTGCTAGGCGGGGGCGGCTTCAGTAGTTGAAAAGGAACCCACGGGAATTAATGAGCGTCCAGAGCAAATCTTCGACGCCAACGCGCGGATTGGCCGCTTGCTGAATCTCCTGGCTGGCCACCTGCATTTCCTCAGGGGAAGGCGGGCGGCAGAGCGTGACCATATACAGTTCCTCGACGATTTCCGGCAGGGGCTTTTTCTGCTGGAAAAGCCGATCTACGCGGCCGCCGGGCTGGCGAATCTTCTGATTGACGACATCGCCGTTGAGCAAGTGCAGGGCCGAGGCCAGGTTCGGTGCCAGGCTCCGCTCACATTCGCAAGTAATCACGCGGGGCGGCCGACCCAGCACGTCCAGCAAATACGAAGGCACGGAGGAGTCCGGCAATTGAATGGCGCGTGTTCCCAGCGGCAGACCCTGGTATTTCGTTTGCGTGCCCGTGGCGTAATCAATGGCGTCGGCCAGTTGCTCCGCAGTGAGCCGCCTAATGGTGCGACGAGCAAAATAGAGGTTGTCTTTGTCCACAACGTTGCCGGGCGTTACCTCGGCGCTCAGCTGGTAAGCGCGCGAGTTCATGATGGTGCGCATCAGGTGTTTGATGTCGAAACGATGCGCGACCAGGTCTTTGGCCAGGGCGTCGAGCAGTTCGGGGTTAGTCGGCGGATTGGTCGCCCGCATGTCATCGAGCGGTTCAACCAGGCCACGACCCATGAAATAACCCCAGAAGCGGTTCGCGAAATTGCGAGCGAAATAGGGATTGTTCGGGGAAGTCAACCACTCGGCTAGCTTCTGCCGGCGGTCGCCACCGTCATCGGGAATGGGTTGGCCTTCAAATGGCTTGGGCTTGACAATGCCGCCTTTGCGCGGATGGCTGACCTCACCAGTGGGGCGCAGGTAAACGACCGTCTCCCGACCGAACAGACCGTATTCCTGGCTGTTTTTTGTGCCGACACGGGCGAAGAAAGCCGCCAGCCCCCAGTAATCATCCTGGCTCCATTTTTCAAACGGATGATGGTGGCACTGGGCACATTGCACACGGATTCCCAGGAATACCTGGCTGGTTGTTTCCGCCCATTCGTTAGGCCCACGACCGAGACGGTAGAAATTTGCCGGGCCTTCTGCATAAGTGCTGCCCTGGGCAGTAATCAACTCGCGCACGAACTGATCCAGCGGCTTGTTATCGCGCAAAGAAGCCCGAATCCAGTTGTGCAAGCTCCACATCCCTTTTTGCTGCAGGATGTCGCGGTTGTTGCGGAGTAAATCGCCCCATTTCAGCGCCCAGAAGTCCACGAATTCCGGACGATTCAGCACGTGGTCAATAGCCTTTTTCCGCTTATCCGGACTGGTATCGGCCAGGAAGGCCCGGATTTCTTCCGGCGTGGGCAATGTGCCGATGGTGTCCAGGTAAATCCGCCGCAGAAACTCCGCATCGGAACAAAGCGGCGAGGGCGTCAAACCCAGGCTCCGCCACTTCGCTGCCAGCAGTTCGTCAATGTAATTGTTCGCCGGGAAATCGAAACTCACCCGAGTCTCTGTGTAAGGCGAAGTTACCTGGAACACGCTGGCCTGGCCGCAGAACCGTACCATGATGTAGGTCTCGCCCTTTTCCAAACATTGCACCAGTCCAGTCGGCGTAACGCTGGCCAAGCCGTCGTTGAGACTGTCATACTGCGCCAGCGGCGTTACATCCTCGACCCGGCCATGGCTCCAAACGGCTCGCACGATCAATTGCTGAGACTCACCCGGTTTCATGAGGCGTCGCGGTGGCAGAATTTCCAACCGCACCACCTCAGGGTCTTGCGGCGTTGGTGCCGGGGCGCCATCCTCCAGCCACATTTTCAGCAATTGATACTCCCACGAGCCGCGCTTCAAGCGTTCGCCACCGCCGTGTTCCATTTGCAACGACGGTTTGCCCAGCAAGATGCTGCGTTCTGGATCACTGAGCACGACGCGGCGACCTTCCGCACTGCGAACAATCTCTCCATAATCGCTTATCGGATCGAAACCCAGCAGGCTCAGCTTGAACCCCCCGCGACCATACTGGGCACCGTGACACGCACCCTGATTGCAACCGAGTTTGTTCAGCACCGGGATAATCTCCATGCTGAAACTCACCGGCACATCAGCATTGGCCCGCTGCACCTTCACCGGCACTGTGACGCTTTGCCCCTGCACCTGCACTGCCAGGCTCGTCTGCCCATCGCTCTGCGGATACACCACCGCTTGTTCAACGCGGATTTGCGGACCAGCTGGCGTCAATTTCGCCTGGCGTGTCCAATCCCAAACGCGGCCATCTTGATGGTGGCCGAGCACGACGACCTGCTGACGCGCCCGCGGGCCGTCCAGCACGATTTCGCCCGGCAACACTTCCAGCCTTACCAGCGCAGCAGTGGGCGGGTTGGCCGTCGGCACCTTCTTTTCCGCCGGTTTCGCCTCATCATACCCCATTGCCAATCCCCGCCAGCCAAACATCGCCAGCAACACAAGCGTTATTGCCCAGTAACGATGGCGGCCACCACGCCTGGCGCTTCCTTGGTTCTCTTGCTCCGCCCTGCCTGCGCCAGAGCGAAAAATCCCCGGCAATCGAACACGGCCAGGCGTGAGCTTCCTGGGCGAGGCCACCGCGCGCGCATCGCGAGTCGCCCCGGCACCGCAATCCTCTCCTAAATGCGTGTACTGGCGGAGCGATACGCCCTTTATCGCAACACGGTCCTCCGCACGGTCTTCGCAAACCATCTGCGTCATGGCAGGTTCCCTCTCCGTTAGGCAGGACTGTCGTCTCAGGCGGGATAGGACATAAGCAGGCAGGCACCACCT